>JAXDJQ010000147.1:0-4946 GCA_034667565.1 Actinomycetota bacterium | reverse complement strand
TTGCGAAACCATCCGGAGGAGGAAGCCCGTCCGTTGCTCCTGCTGTCCTTCGATGGGGATGGTTGCTCCGAGCGGGCGGACGCAGCGGTCACTTTGTCCGGTGGGACCCCCGGCGATGACTCCCTCGTGTCTCACTGGTGGGAGCACCGCAACGACATGGTGGACGAACACGTTTCGCTGATGAGGGGCGAAAGCCTTTTGGGACCTCACGGCATCGGTGAGTCCATCGAAGTGGCCGGAACGTGGACGGTGTTGCGCGACCTGTATCACTCCATGAAGAAGTCCCTTGAACCCTTAGCCGATTTCGTCGGATGCCATCTCTCCCACGTCTACCCGGACGGAGCGTGCCTTTATTTCTCGATCGGGTCCGCTTGTCCCGATGACGAAGCGGCAACGACAGCCCTCGAGCAATGGTGGGATGCCGCGATGCGTTCGTGTTTGGACTCGGGGGGTTCCATCAGTCATCACCACGGCATCGGCCGTTTGAAGGCCCACTGGCTTCGCGAGGAGCTCGGTGGTTGGTTGGAACCCCTCATCGCGATCAAGCGTGTGCTCGATCCCAACAACATCATGAATCCCGGCGTCCTCGGCTTGTGAGCTCCGTCTTCGGCACCGCGGTCATCGTCGCGAACGTCCGGTCCGGAAAGGGCAGCGTTGGAAAAGCCCTTCCCGAGTTCGAGGCAGCGATGCGCGAACGCGGACTCGACTACGAGATCAGGCGAACCGAGCATCGGGGGCATGCCAGCGAGATCGCTCGTGAGGTGGTGAGCTCGGGGGGCCGTTTCGTCGTGGCCATGGGCGGCGACGGCACCGTTCATGAAGTGGTGAATGGCATGATCGCCGACGACAAGGCCATCAATCCGGACGCGGTCTTGGGGGTGGTTGCCGCCGGGACCGGTTCCGATTTCATCAAGACGTTCGGTCTCCCGTCCCAAGCGCGCGACGCGGTCCGTCATCTCGACGGTGGCGAGTCATTCCTGATCGATATCGGCAAAGCCACTTATGTGCAGGATGGGGTGGAGGTCGTTCGCTACTTCCCGAACATCGCGGAGGTGGGGCTCGGAGCCGCCGTCGTAGCACGCGCGGAGAAGCTTCCGCGCTGGCTGGGACCGACCGTCTATCTCGTCGCATTCTGGTTGACGATGCGCAAGCACAAGATCGCTCAGGTGAAGATCGACGTCGTCGACCGAACCTATGAAGGACCGATGAACAACATGGTCATCGCGAACGGACAGTTCTTCGGCGGCGGGATGAAGATCGCACCAAAGGCGGCACCGACGGACGGACTTCTCGACATACAGGTCGAGCACGCGCGCAAGAAGGACGCCATCGCGATGATGCCCAAGGTCTTCAAAGGACAGCACGTTCCGCACCCGGATATCGAGGAATACAAGAGAGTGCGATGTTCGATCACCTCGGACCGACCACTGCCGATCGAAGCCGACGGAGAGGTCCTTGGGACCACTCCCGCATCGTTCGAGGTTCTGTCTGAAGCTCTTCAGCTGAAGGTCTGAATGGGATTCCTAGAACGCGGTAGCGCCCACCTCTTCTATCAAGACAGTGGGGGAGAGGGTGCCGCGATCGTCTTCAGTCACGGCATCCTCATGGATCAAGAGATGTTCGAGCCCCAGGTTCGTTCTCTGGCGGGTGAGTTCCGCTGCATCTCCTGGGATCAACGTGGTCACGGTCAGAGCGACCAGGAAGGGTCGTGGTCCTACTGGGACTCCGCGGAGGATCTCTTAGCGCTCCTAGATCACCTCGAGCTGGATCACGCGTTCCTCGTTGGGATGTCGCAGGGTGGGTTCCTGTCTTTGCGGGCCGCGTTGTTGGCTCCCGAGCGGGTGCAGGGTCTCGGGTTGATCGATACGCAAGCCGGCCCCGAGAACCCCGACATCGTGCCCGTCTATGAAGGTTTGCTCGAGGCGTGGCGGGCCGGGCCCTCGGTCGAGCTAGCCGGATCTGTCGCCGACATCATCCTTGGGCCCGCCGACCATTCACCGTGGGTGGGGAAGTGGCTGGCCCGACCGCACGACTGGGTCGAGGAGCCATTCAAGACGCTCGTGGGCCGCGAGGACATCCACGACCGGCTGGACGAGATCGCCTGTCCGGCGCTCGTCATCCACGGTGAAGCAGACGCAGCGATCTCGATGGACATCGCCGAGCGGTTGTGCAGCGGCCTTCCTCGATGCGAGGGGCTGGTGCGGATCGAAGGAGCGGGCCACGCGGCCAACCTGAGCCATCCGGGCGTCGTCACCGAGGCTCTCCGGGACTTCACTCGCCGCCACACGACGTAGAGCTCCACGGGGCTC
Organism: Actinomycetota bacterium; assembly: GCA_034667565.1. Taxonomy (GTDB): domain Bacteria; phylum Actinomycetota; class CADDZG01; order CADDZG01; family WHSQ01; genus JAXDJJ01. The sequence continues at coordinate 2,637 of JAXDJQ010000147.1, read as the reverse complement.
CGGGTGAGCCATGACTCCCTTAAGCGGGGCTTGACTTATGTCTCAGGGTTGGACTAGTATACGAACGCACGTTCGCCCTAGAGATCAATAGATACGGGCCCACCGCGCGGGCCGGAGGAAGTCCATTTGGACAGAGACCGACTGCGCGAGTGCTCCACAAGAGACCTGATCGATGCCTCCCACCCCGTGGCGGCCCAGGTGGCTTCCGCCACAGCAGCCTTACTGGACTTCATCGCGGTGCTCGATGAGCGCCAGGCATATCGAGCCGAAGGCTGCGTTTCGATGGAGGACTGGGTGTCGTTCAACTACCAGGTCAGCAGGAAGACGGCCCATGAGTGGGTCGATGCCGCTCGCGCGTTAGGAGAACTCCCTCATCTATCGGCTCGGTTCGCATGCGGCGAGTTGTCGTGGGACAAGGCGAAGGCCGTTACCGAACTGGCTACGGCCGAGTCCGATGAAGCCGTGACGCATGAAGCGATACAGACAGACGTGAAGCATCTGGAGAGAGCCGCCCGTAAGGCGCGGGCCATCTCACTGGAAGAAGCCAACTCTAGGCACCGAGACCGCTTCTTCGCCATGCGCCGGTCGATCACGATGGGAGGGGTTCGCCTATCGGGGTTCCTTCCCGATGTGGACGGCGAGACGTTGATCAAGGCGATCGAGCAGCTTGCGGATGACGTGCCGAAGGATCCTGACACCGGTCTCTACCCTGCCTTCGATGAACGGTGCGCGGATGCGCTGGTCGATCTCGCGGCTGGCTTTCTTGCGAACGAACAACCGAGGTTGGGTGAGAGGGCCATGGTGGTGGCCCACGTCGATCTATCCCAGGTCCTGGGCGAGGAGCATCACCCCGAGTGCGAGAGTGGGATGACGCTGGCGCCGGAGACTATCGAGAGACTCATGTGCGATGCGGTCATCGAACCGGTGCCGGAAGCCGAGGGCCGCCCTGTTGGGGACGGGAAGAAGCATCGCTTCCCGCCACAACGGATGCGTCGACAGCTGCTCCATCGGGACAAGATGTGCCGGTTCAATGGTTGTTGCAGGATGAGGCTGCTCCATGCCCATCACATCAAGCACTGGCCGGGAGGCCCAACGGAGCCCGAGAACCTCGTGATGCTGTGCCGCTATCACCACCGTTTGATGCACGAAGGAGGTTGGATGACCCGGGGCGACCCCGAGGGGATCCTTGAGTTCGTCAAGCCGGATGAAGACGAGGAACAACCACCGCAGGTCCGAGACCCGGATGGTTAGACCCCAACCCCTTCGAAGAACGCTCGCATGTCGTCGGACAGTCGCGCCGGGTACTCCAGCGGTAGGTAGTGGGTTGCGCCCTCATAGCGGATCACCTCGACGCTTGGGATGGCGCGCGCCGTCTCTTCGACCATCCGGTCCGTCGTGAACTGGTCGCGGTCGCCGACCACCAGGAGGGTGGGCGCCTGGATCTGCGGAAGAAGCTCGGCACCGGAATCACCCAGAACGGCCTCGAACGTCGCGAGCAAGGTTCTGAGATCGCACTCGGCCATCCCTTTCAAGAGATCGACTAGAGCCGGGGTGTCCGCGGTGGCTCCCACCATGCCCGACTGGCGGATCAACCCCGCGATCTCCGGCCGCGCCACGAGGTGTTGGAAACGGGTTGCGAGAGGACCGGCGAAGTATTTCGCGACCGAAGCGATGACGGGGAACGCGGAGGCGATCTCGAGGCGGAGCATGCGGCTCGCTGGATGACCGAAGCCGCCACTTACCAACACGAGGCCCGCCACTCGCTCCGGATATCGGGCCGCGATCTCGATCGCTATCCGCGTCCCATTGCTCCACCCCGCTAAAGCGAATCGGTCGACCTCGTGATGATCGAGGGCCGCGATCGCGTCCTCCGCGTGGGCGCCGGGATCGATGCGGTCTGACTGCGGCGCCCCGGATCCGAACAAGCCTCTGTGATCCCACATGACGATCGGTCGCTGGCGCGCTATATCAACGAGCGCCTTCCTCCATGCTGCGTGATTCGCGCCGACTGCGTTCGCGACCAACAGCGGAAGGCCATCGCCTTGACCGAGAACCGTAACGGAGATCGCCGTTCCATCGAAGGACTCGACGAGCTCGGGGGCATGATCGAGTCCCGTGAGCTTCATCCGGTGCGTTCACGCCTCCGAACGGCGTCGGCGGCCCGCCGCCACGAGAGCCCTCGTCGGGGAGGAACCGGCGGTGCCACCGCTAGTCCGCGTTCCCGTTCGACCTCGGCTCGATGGTTCTCGAGTTGCCGGCTGCGCTCGCTACGGCCCCACCCATGCACCGACGACATGACCTCAACCGCCCGGCTTCCATCGCCTATGCCGGCATTCCGGTCGGTGATCGCCAAGCGTGTGCGACGGGCGAGGAAGTCGGCGAGGTTCGCCGCCATCTCGTGACGCGCCGTGTAGATCGCCTCTGCGGCGATGGGCATGTACCCGGGAGCGATCGGTGAAGCGGCCGACTCCTGTTCCGCGATCGACAGCACATCTCGGGCCCGATCCCCATAGCAGCGAACCAAGTTGTGAGCAACCGTCTCATCGATGCCTAGGACTCTGCACCGCCGAGCCACGTCGAAGCGGAGGGGTTCCAGGTCACTCGTGCCAAGGCGGATCCACTTGGTCTTCGACTTGA
>JAXDJQ010000146.1:0-10705 GCA_034667565.1 Actinomycetota bacterium | reverse complement strand
GGATAACGATGCACGGGTTCGCTCTCAACGTGGCGACCGACCTTTCGATGTTTGAGGGCATCGTCCCGTGCGGCATCCAGGACCGCTGGGTCACATCGATCCAGCAGGAGACCGGGAAGGCACCCCTCATAAAGGAAGTGGCTAGCATCGCGGCGAACCATCTAGCCGAGACATTCGGGCGCTCGCTCGTTTGGACCCATCCCGACGCTTTGCGTGCCCAGGGCATCTCTGCCCTGGCGGGCCCTGAAGGCTTTGCAACGGACGTTGTGTCGAGTCTCGAGGAGGAGACGCTTACATGAGCAAGGATCTGCACACCGATCTAGGACTCAAGGAAGAGGACCTGATCGAGATGTATCGCTTCATGCTGTTGGCCCGCTTCTGCGACGAACGGCAGTGGGGTCTGAACCGCCAGGGAAAGGCTCCTTTCGTCGTTCCGGTTTCGGGACATGAAGCTGCCCAGGTGGGTTCCGGTTGGGCGTTCGAGAAGGGCAAGGATGTCTTCTGCCCCTACTACCGAGACCTGGCATTGATGCTTGTCGCGGGGCTCACGCCGAAGGACGTCTTCCTCGGCCTGTTCGGGAAGAAGGACGACCCCTCTTCCGGCGGCCGTCAGATGCCGGCGCACTGGGGTTCGAAGGAGCGCAACATCATCACGGGTTCCTCGCCGATCGCGACGCAGTGTCTGCACGCGGCCGGGATCGCGTACTCGAAGAAGTACAAGAAGCAAGATGCCGTCGTCGGCACGTGGTTCGGTGAGGGCGGCACGTCAGAGGGTGACTGGCACGGCGCGATGAACTTCGCCGGCATCCACAAGCTGCCCTTGGTGTTCGTCTGCGAGAACAACCAGTACGCCATCTCGGTGCACGAGTCGAAGCAGGTCGCGGGTTCCGTTCACGGCCGTGCTGCCGGTTACGGTATGCCCGGCGCTCTCGGCGACGGCAACGACGTCCTTGAGTCCTACAAGCTCGTCAAGGAAGCGGTCGACCGTGCTCGTGCCGGCGAAGGCCCGTCGTTGATCGAGCTGAAGACCTACCGCTTCTACTCGCACACCTCCGACGACGACGATCGCACGTATCGCACGAAGGAGGAGGTCGACGAGGCGAGAGCCAAAGACCCGATCCCTCGTTTCGAGAAGTACCTGCGTTCGGTTGACATCCTGGATGACAAGCAGGTTGCCGAGATCACCGAGAACGCCAAGACCCAGGTTGCAGAGGACTCCAAAGAGGCCGAAGCAGCCGATTTCCCCGACCCGATCGATGCCGCGAAGCACGTGTACGCGGACCTGGAGGTGGAGTAGATGACCGAGAAGAACGTTGTCTCTGCCATCCACGACACCCTCATGGATGAGATGAAGCGGGATGACCGCGTCGTCGTCCTCGGTGAAGACGTAGGTGCTCGTGGCGGTGTGTTCCGAGTAACGATGGGCTTCGTCGACGAGTTCGGCGAGGAGCGTGTGATCGACACGCCGCTGGACGAGTGTCTGATCGCCGGTGTGGCTATCGGGCTCGCGATCGACGATCTTCGTCCCGTCGCCGAGATGCAGTTCGCCGACTTCATCTTTCCGGGCTTCCAGCAGATCGTCCAGGAAGCTGCCCGTATCCGCTATCGCAGCAACGGTGACTTCGGCGTGCCGATGGTCATCCGTGCGCCTTACGGCGGGGGCGTGCACGGCGCGCTGTATCACTCGCAGTCGATCGAGGCGTTCTTTGCCCACGTTCCGGGCCTGAAGGTCGTCGTTCCATCGACGCCTTACGACGCCAAGGGCATGTTGATCCAAGCGATCGAGGACCCGGACCCCGTCCTCTACCTCGAGCACAAGAAGACTTACCGCCTGATCAAGGGCGAGGTCCCCGACGAGCGCTACACGGTCGAGTTCGGTAAGGCCGCGGTGCGGCGCGAGGGTAACGATCTGACCTGCATCTCGTACGGTCTGATGCATCACTACTGCGTCGAGGCTGCCGAGCGTCTCGCGAAGGACGGCATCGACGCCGAAGTGATCGACCTTCGCTCGATCTATCCCCTCGACACGGAGGCCATCCTCGAATCGGTGGGCAAGACCGGCAAAGCGATGGTCGTGTACGAGGACAACAAGTTCCTCGGTGTGGGGGCCGAGGTGGCCGCGCAGATCTCCGAGCACGCGCTGTTCGACCTCGACGCCCCCGTCGTCCGCATCGGTGGAGCCCACGTTCCTGCCATGCCGTACGCGCCGACCTTGGAGAAGTGGTTCCTGCCCGACGTAGACCGTATCGAGCAGCACATGAGGAAGCTCGCCGAATTCTGATGACGAGGCTCTAGTTGCCTGATGCTCTGATCCCGACGATCAGGACGCGCTCTGATATCGAGCGCGACCTGCGTCGTGGGGCCAAGATCGGGATCGCGCCCGGCCCCGACGCGCCGCGGCCCACGCGAAGGCCCGAGTGGCTCAAGGTCAAGGTGCAGACCGGGGAGAACTTCACCGAGCTTCGCAACATCATGCGCGAGCGCGGCCTGCACACCGTGTGCGAGGAGGCCGCGTGTCCGAACATCTATGAGTGCTGGGAAGCGCGTGAGGCGACATTCCTGCTGTGTGGCGATCTCTGCACGAGAAGGTGCGGCTTCTGCGACGTCATGACGGCGAAACCGCAGCCACTAGACGCGGAAGAGCCGGCCAAGATCGCCGAAGCCGTGCGTCTCATGGGATTGAAGTTCGCGGTCGTCACCGGCGTCGCTCGCGATGACCTGAACGATGGCGCCGCGGCTCACTGGGCGGCAACGATCACAGCTATCCGTGAGCAGATGCCCGACTGTGGCGTCGAGGTCCTCATCCCGGACTTCAAGGGCCGTAAGGAACATCCTCGTGAGTCGCTGGCAACCGTCATCGCAGCACGTCCCGACGTCCTCGCCCACAACCTCGAGACCGTTCGGCGGATCCACCCCGAGATCCGTCCCGGGTTCGGCTACGAAGCGAGTCTCGAGCTGTTGAGATGGGCGAAGGAATTGCGCGGCGATCAAGTCACGAAATCGAACCTGATCGTGGGCATGGGGGAGGACGAAGAGGAGATCTTCGAGTCGATGCGGGACCTGCGCGCGGTCGGCTGCGACGTCCTCACGATCGGCCAGTACCTGCAACCGAGCGTGTCGTGGCACCTCCCCGTGGATCGATGGGTCCACCCCGACGAGTTCGCCCGCTACAAGGCGTTCGGCGAGAGCGAGCTCGGATTCGCATGGGTCGAGTCGGGTCCCCTGGTGCGCTCCAGCTACCACGCAGGCAAGCAGTACCGCAGCGCGAGCGCGCGTCTCGCCGGCTAGGACGCGACGCTTGCGTCGCGTCCTCTGGTTGTGCCTCGCCGTCTTTCTGTTTGGTGGATGTAGTGGTTCGGGATCGTCCCCGAAGGCCCAGCCAACCCCTTGCCCCTCATACGAGGCCCTGTCCGAACCCTCCAAACTCCCGAAGGACATCGACCTGTCCGCCTACGGCACGGTGATCAGCGAGGAGATCAAGAGCGGGTTCCTGATCAGCGAGGCACGGAGCGACCTGCTGGTGGTGGAAGCCGATCCGCTGATCCAGCGAGATCTCTTCGCTCATGACTTCGAGGTTCTCAGTCACGACAACGAGGGTTTCGAGGCCGAGATCTTCTTCTCTCGTGGCAAAGAGATCGTGGGAACGTTCTCCCTGCACAACCTGTGCCGGGGACAGATACGGATCAAGCTCGTGTTGGGCGCGGACCGTTACAACAGAGGCGATGGATAGTGAGAGCCGATGCATGCCTGGGTAGGCCGGGACCTTGTACGGTTGCTTGCTGACTGGGGGCGGTATGAGGATCAGAACGTCGGTCGCTGTGGCCCTTGCGCTGGCACTCGCTGGGGGCGTCGTTGCGGTTGCTCAACAGGTGATCCTGCCGGACGAATACCGCACGCCGCAGGGAACCCGGCTAAGGCCTGCCGGGACCCAGATCGATACCTCGCGCGCACCCACGGGGATCGACGTCTCTCCTAATTCCCAAGTGGTCTTCGCGATCAACAGTGGGCCGTTCGAGCAGAAGCTCGAGGTGGTCGATGCGAACACCCTTACTAAGACCGCTGCGACCGCGACCGACCTCTTCCTCGGTGTGGTTGGTGACGACGAAGGAAACGTCTGGGCATCTACGGGGTCGCGTAATCGCATCTTCCAGTTCAAGTACGAAGGCAATGCTGCTGCCGATGCGCGTTCGGTTGGCATCTTGCCCGGGACGCCCAACGAAGGGATCCCGGCGTATGGGTATCCCGGCAACCTAGAGATCAGTTCCGACCAGATCCTGTACGTCGCGTCGAACATCTCGATGCCACAGAGCTACATCCAGGAGGTGGATCCCAAGGCAGGCCCGTGCCCGGGCGGTGCACCGGTTGCCGATCCGATCTGTTCAGCCATCAACGTGATCGATGTATCGAGCCCGCACGAGGAAGCTTCCGCATACTCCGTTCACCTTGTTCCGGTGGGCCGAGATGCATATGGGATCCAGCTGAACGGGAGAGCGAAGAAGGTTTACGTGTCGAACTGGGCCGACGGGTCCAATCCTCGCCGAGCTCATGGAACCGGAACCGTTTCCGTCGTCGACATCTCGTCCAGCGGTTCGGAGCGAGAGGTACAGGCCATCCCTGTAGGTCGTCATCCGACCGGCCTCGCTCTGTCTCCAGATCGGACCCGCCTCGTCGTCGCGAACTCGGCATCGGACTCGATCACCATCATGAGGTTGAACGCGAGAGGCATGGTCATCCGCAAGCGAACGGTATCGGTGAAACCGACCAAGGATTCGCAGCGAGGAACGACTCCTCTTGCCGTCGCGTGGGGGCCGAACAGTCACAGGATCTTCGTCGCGCTTGCAGGCGTCAATGCGGTCGAAGTGCTGAGACAGAACGGTGCGAGGTTGCCGCGGAAGGTGAGGATCGGGAAGGGCAAGAACGCGATGACCCTTACCTCGCCTGGCACGTATGTCCCCACGGGCTGGTACCCGAACGCGATCGAAGCGGCAACCCATCCCGAGGGTGAAGGGCTCCGGATATACGTGACCAACCTCAAAGGCATGGGGGCCGGGCCCGGAGTCAACGGCGGAGCGGTTGGATCGACCACCGGGTCCCGACCTCAAGGCAGTCTCTCCGTGATCACCCGGCCGTCACCCGGTCCGGGTCGGCGCCGATTCTGGCGACGTTGGACGAAGACGACGATCGTGAACAACAACTGGGTCCCTCTCTTCGATCGCCGTGTCGCCAGCGCGGGTCGGAATCCCTGTTTGCCTGCCCCGCTGCCGGACGGATCGAAGACTCTCTCCCACATCCTTTGCGATGCACACAAGGAGAGGCTCGACCGGAAGCAACTCCATGTCGTCTACATCGTCAAGGAGAACAAGACCTTCGATCAGTACTTCGGTGACCTGAAGGCCACAGTGCCGGACGCTGATGCGGACCCGGAATGGATGCTCTACGGCGACGGAACCACGACGAACCAGCACAACCTCGCCGAGCAGTTCGGGATCATGGATAACTTCTGGGCCGATTCGGAAGCCTCCACCACAGGCCATAGTTGGACGTCGGCTGGCTACGCGACTGAATATGTCGAGATCACGTGGAACACCGAGTACGACGAAGGGCTCCGCGGCAAGCGAGGCTCGGGGCGGTACCAAGGACAGATCGGCAACCCCGACGAGGACCTCGAGGACGAGAACGTCGCGGAAGCAGAACGCGAGCTCTTCGAACCGGCGGAGCGCCTCGTAGACCTCTTCGCGAACCCCCAGTTGAACGACAGCGGTGCCACGTTCCGCATCTACTCCGACGATGTCGAGGAAGACTCTCCGGCCGTCAAGTGGCGCGTGCCGCTGGCACTCTGGGGCTTCGGCTCGTCGGCGGTGCACCATGGGCGAGACCTCGACTTCCCCGACACCGACCGTGCCCGCATGTTCATCGATGGAAAGACGATCTCGCACGCGTGGGGGGCTTGTGGTTTCCCGCCGGACCAGGACAACTGCGGCAAGCCACCGCCCGACACCTATCTCCAGGAGATCAAGTTCTCACCTGAGGATCGCGAGAAGTTCACGTTGAATGCATGGAAAGAGAAGTACCAGGCGTGCCGGGAGGCGGGGGATAGCGACCTGATCTGCCAGCGTGCCATGCCCAACTTCCTCTACATGGCGTTACCCGTGGACCACACCCTTGGATTCAACCCGGAGATGCCGACACCCGATTCGATGGTGGCCGACAACGACAACGCCGTGGGCATGATCGTGGATGCCTTGTCCAAGTCACCGTTCTGGGAACGGACTCTCGTCGTCATCACCGAGGATGACACCCAGGCTGCTGGTGATCACGTCGACGCTCATAGAACGTTCCTGCTAACGGCCGGAGGCTTGGCGCGACCGTTAGGGAGCCAGGGCTTGGCCTCGCATCAGCTCGCGAGTTTCCCGTCGATATTGAAGACGGTCGAGGTCTTGTTCGGGCTGCCTTCTTTGACGATCTACGACCGTGCTGCCGTGCCCCTCCACGACATCTTCGTCCGCACCCTCGCCGATGCCAACGAAGCGGAGTACACCTACGAAGAGAACCCCGTCGAATTCGCTCTCAACCCGGGAGGAACATTGCTGGGAGATATCTCTCAACAGCTCGACTGGACGCTGGACCAGACGGATCCATTCATCCTTCGAGATCTGCTCTACGCGGGACTCAAAGGTTGGCCGCTGCCAAAGTCGACCGCGGCTCTCGCGAGGCACAATTAGCACATGGAGCTCAAGGGAACGGTAGGCATCCTTACCGGCGCGTCGCGGGGCATCGGAGCCGAGCTAGCGATCGGATTGGCCCGCAAGGGCGTCGACCTCGCGCTTGCGGCCCGGTCGAAGGATGACCTCGAAGAGGTTGCCGAGCGCGTTCGAGCACTCGGGGTGAGAGCGATCGCGGTCCCTACCGACATCGCGAGCCGCTCTGAGTTACAGGAGCTAGTGAGGCGAACGAGGGACGATCTCGGACCCGTCGATCTTCTCGTCAACAACGCGGGCCTGGAGATAGCGGGGTACTCGGAGAAGCTCGAACCCGACTACATCGATCAGGTGGTCCAGGTGAATCTGACCTCCCTGATGCAGCTATCCCTGCTGGTGATCCCGGAGATGATGCAGAGGCGCCGAGGACACATCTGCAACATCGCTTCGGTAGCGGGCAAGGTGGCGCGGCCTTACGCGGTTGTGTACTCGGCGACGAAGCATGGAGTCGTCGGGTTCTCGTGGTCACTCCGTGCCGAGATGGCCGAGCATGGGGTCGAGATATCGGTCGTTTGTCCGGGCTACGTCGCCGACGTGGGGATGTTCGCCGACCGCCGGTCCAAGCTGGGGATAGGGAAGCCACCGAACGCTCTGAAGGAAGTCACTCCACAAGATGTGGTCGACGCGGCTATCAGATCCATCGAGTCGAACCGGGCCGAAGCGATCGTAGGGCCCTTGGTGATGAAGATCGCGGATGTTGCTCATGCCATCTCGCCCGACTTCGCGATGAACATGGCACGGAAGAGTGGGTCGTATCGATTCGTCAAGAAGGAAGCGACGGGCGATTAGGACCGCAGCGCTGCTCCTTGTTCTATCCACGTTCGTTGCCTGCAACAACGGGCCGCCGGCCGCTACTGACAACCCGCCCGGCCTGTCCGGTACCTGTGGCCTTCCAACCCCAGAACCGACCCGCGTCGAGAACCTCGTACCGGACGAGTTGATCCCCGAGGGCGCCGAGATCGCGAACGCCCAGGCCGAGAGAGGAGGTTTCTTGACGTCGATCAACGTGAAGCTCACGGTGGGGGAAGCCTTGAAGTTCTACAAGAAGGCAGTCACCGGAGCGGGCTACGAGATCATCAATTCGGACAATGAGGGCTTCGAGGCCGAGATCTACCTGCGGAAGAAGAACCGCCTGGCGGCCATCCAGATCAGAACCTCGACCTGTGACGACCGGAGCATCGTTTTCATCAACGAGATAGTCCCGGCCGACGTCTGATTCCCTTACGCACAAAGGCGTTCGTTGGCGCGAGCCCTGGGTATCATCACCGTGGCAATCAACCCTTTCCTAGGAGGAAGGTCTAAGACATGACCTACGTCATCGCGGAGCCCTGCATCGGGGTCAAGGACCGGGCGTGCGTGGACGAGTGTCCGGTCGACTGCATCTACGAGGGTGAGGAGCAGCTCTTCATCCACCCCGAGGAGTGTGTCGACTGCGACGCATGTCTCCCCGCTTGCCCCGTGGACGCTATCTTCCCTGCCGATAACGTTCCTTCAGAGTGGACGAACTTCACGGCCGCGAACTCCCAGTGGTTCGTCGATCACCCGGATGCATCGGGAGGTGCGATGGAGTCTCCATACGCTCCCGCAGAGGAACGCGGCGAGTAGCTTCGAGCGACTCCCACCTGAATCACTCGAGCGCTGGCGCGCGCTCTTAGGACGGAAGATCTCGATCCGATACGCGCTCGCGGGCGACCCCGAGCATCCGTTCTCGGAGGCGATCGGTGTTGTCTCCGGAGTTTCCGAAGGCGATGCGCCGACGGTAACTATCCTTGCTCGCAGCGGCGCAACGATCGAGGTGCGTGCCGGCGACGTCCTCCAAGGAAAGGTCTTCCCCTAACTACGAGGATGCCCACCAGTAAGTAGCTCCGCCTAGGGCCCCGATAGCGAGCAGGACCGCGATGGCGATCGCAAGCACGGACGCTTCAGGCTTCTCCGGTACTCGTGGGGGATGAACGGTCTGGACAGAGACTTCGGGCGCGAGCGTGAACCGGTAGCTCGTCGAGGTCGGCCCATCGCGATCGGGGTTGCCGAGATAGCCGTCGACATCCGGAAGCCGGGCGGTCTCAGCAAGAACGAAGACGATCCGATCCAGGTTGCTTCCCTCATCGTCTAGGTCCTGAGCCTTCGGGGGTGCCGGCTCTACCTCGATGATCAGCTCGCCGGGTTTGATGGCGGCAACGCGGAACTCCTGGTCGAGGGACGAGCCCGAGAGGATCGCGGTTGCGACGACCTCGGAACCTTGTCGCAGCCTGACGCGCAGCGGGGCGGAGACCTCCACATCGCGCGTGCTGATGGCTGACACGACCGGGATAGAGCGAGGGATCCCGCTCTTACCTGGTTCGGGTCGCGTGCCCGCGAGCAGGTGGGCGCGCAATCGTTCCATCACGTTAGAGGTCACTTCCGGATCTCCCTCAGCTATGGGAAGCGAGATGATCCGCGCGGTGGCGTTATGGACGTCGATCGACAGATCCATAGGACCCTGCGGGTTCGAGAGGTCGATCAGATCCCCAGTTGCCTGGTCGCGCACCTCGATCGCGATCGGTAACCGCTCGGCCTCACGGAGCTGGTTCAGGGTCACTCGTGCGCCGAGGACGTCTCCGTCGTTCGCGAAGCCCTGCCACACGAGCGAACCGCTGCGCAACCCGGGTTGGGAGTCAGATTCCGGCAATGGCTCGACGTCCGAGACGGGGCCGGGCACCTTCACGAAGAAATCGCCCACACCACTGAGCTCCAGCCGCTGGTCGACCACGACCGAGACCGGTGTTCCGTCGGAGTCCATCTCGACCCGGACCTGTTCCTCGTCGCGGACCTCGCCGGGCAACGTCCGCTCCGGCCCCCGCCCCCCTCGCAGCAGTTGCTCCGCGCGGATCCGGTCTCGGATCGTGTCGACCGCGCTGGGGAGTTTCACTCGTTCCTGCCCGGCCGCGAGCGCGGGAAGCGCGATCGCGGACAAGATGAGCAGACAAGCAAAGAGTCGAGGCCCGCGGCGCATCGATTACTCCGTCTGCGGGATGACGTCGAGCGACGCGGACAGCGGGTCGTCGTCTACGGGCTCGAACGTCATGTCGTTGAAAACCGCGAAGTACACGTCGTCATCGACGACACCTTCGTGATTCTTCTCGTTGAAGCCTCGTTCGTCTCCGTTCGCACCTCTGATAGCGACCGTTTCGAGCGCCGCGAGGACGTCGGCCCGATCCGCACTCGTAGCAGCTTCGACCGCCTTCGCGAGGACGTTGATGAAGTCGTACGGATACATCGCGTACTCGGGCGGTTGGAACACCGGGTCACCCACAGATGTCTCGACTCCAGTCTCGTCGCGCCCGAACTTGCCTTCGTACGCGGTCTGGAACTTCAGGAAGGGGCCCGGTCCGACCTCGGCGGTCATGCGACCGGATGCGAACGTCAATCCATCGACCCATTCGGGATGGTCGGCGAGTTGCTGACGCACTAGGGGGTCGCCGCCGGACGGTGGTGTGTAGATCGGGACGTCCCAGCCACTGCTGCGAACCGTCCGAACGACATTGGCGATCGTCTCGGAGGTTCCCCACACGAGCAATGCTGTCGCCCCGGAGCGTTTCGCCCGCAGCACCTGGGGCGCGTAGTCGGCCGCCGCCGCCGGGATCTCGATGTCGGAGGCTACCGATCCCGGGATATAGCCGAAGGGATCGTCGAACGCCAGCTTTCCCTGCTTGCCGTAGCCGCTGTCGTCATGAAGGAAGCCGACCTTCTTCCCCTTGGGTTCAAGGTACTCGGCTAGTCGGAAGGCGATGCCGTGATCGGTCGGAGCGATACGGAAGACGTTGGGTCGGCCCTCGAGATCGACGAGGCCAACACCCCCTTGGTAGACGATGCAGATCGGCACATCCGCCGAGGCAGCTTCTTGCCACGACGCATCGACGCCGGTTCCTTCCTCGACGATCGCGATCGCACCGGCATCGATCGCTTGA
>JAXDJQ010000145.1:0-6496 GCA_034667565.1 Actinomycetota bacterium | reverse complement strand
CATCGCCGCGGGGAGCAGAAGGCGAGGAGAGTTCTCGGCGACGTAACCGATCAACTGGCCGGCGATGAAGAGGTTGAGCAGAGTGAGACCCAGACCGACGGCGCCCGATAGGGCGTATGTGGAGCCGTTCCAGAGCCAAAGGGCAAGGGCGAGTGCAGGCGCGAGGTAGAGGCCTCGAACGATCATCCTCTTGACCATCTGGAGCTCGATCATCTCTGAGGGCTCTCCCGTCAGTCGTGCTGCGTCGTCTTGGCCATGTAATAGACCGTCACAACCCCGAGGACCCAACCGACGATCGCGCCGGCGATCTGGGCCCACGGCTCGATACCCAACAGGTCGTCCAACCAGCGCCCGAGGAACCAGAACGCCAGCACCACACCAACGAACCCGAAAGCGACCGATAAACCCCTCGAGGCTTGGGACATACCCCGTGCCATGTCGCCCCCTTGCCCTCCCCTGTTGGGAGGCAAGGACCCTGGGGGCCGTTGGGGGGCTTGGCTCACGAGTCCGCACCCTAACCCACGGTCACTTTGTGAAACTTTTCACAAAGTATCAGGGGTCACCCAAAAACGCAAACCAGGGGTACCCAAAAAATCTACCTCACTCCAGGCGTGGGCTAGGGGTAGAAGGTTAGGGCTCCAGACGGGACTGGATGGCCTTCGTCAGCACCGGGAAGAGCGTGTAGAGGACGATCGCTCCCACCGCGACCGGTAAGGCATAGACCCACAGGGAGCGGTCCAAGAAGGTGAACGCAAGCCCGGCCCCCGCGGCTAGCGCCGACCACACGTACATCACCACAACCGCCTGCTTGTGCCCATGACCGAGATCCATCAGACGATGGTGCAGGTGCTCTTTGTCCGCGTGGAACACGCTTCGGCGTCCTCGAACGCGCCGCACGATGGCGAGCGACGCATCAAGGATTGGGATCGCTACAACGAGAAGAGGGATCCACAACGCCGAGTACGCCAGCAGAACGTTCGCGGGATCCGGTGAATAGTTCGTCGGGGCCTTCCCCACCCCAACGATGGTCGTCGCGCCGAGCACGAGCCCGAGCAGCATGCTTCCCGAGTCGCCCATGAAGATGCGCGCGGGATGGAAGTTGTGTCTCAAGAACCCCATAGCGGCCCCCACGATGATGATCGCGAGGAGTGGTGCCGCGGCAGAGTCCAATCCCAGCTGCTCAACCTCGACAAGGTTGTAGGTGTAGACGAAGAAAGAAGCTCCGGCGATCGCAACGATCCCGGCCGCCAGGCCGTCGAGACCATCTATGAGGTTGACGGCGTTGACCATCGCGACGATCCAGATAACGGTGACCAGCACCGAAAGGTCATCGCCGAGGACGAAGATCGAGGAGGGCAACAGAACGAACTGCATCTTCACGCCAGCGAGGAACAGGAGCCCTGCTGCGAAGATCTGCCCTGCGAGCTTCGGCGCCGCGGTCAGCGGCTTGAAGTCGTCGTAAACGCCGAGGCCGAAGATGACCAGGGCGGCCGCCGCGATACCAAGCGGTTGCGCCGATTGGATGAACACCGTGTCGAACTCCGGCATGAAGCTCGCCACTCCGCCGGCCACGATTATGCCGAGGAAGATGGCTAGACCGCCGAGCGTCGGCGTGGGGTTCGCGTGAACCTTCCTGTCATTAGGCTGATCGATCGCGCCGATCCGCGTCGAAAGACGACAGACCAGAGGCGTCGCGACGTAGGCGACGACTGCCGCGATCAGCCCAACGAACAGGTATGCGGTCATTCGACGTCTGGATAAGGCCTGAAGCGATCGGTCAGAGCTGAGACCTCGGAGCGGATACGAGCCGTGGCATCGGCGGAGTCGTCCTTGAGGGCCTGAGCGATCAGCTTCGCCACCTGCGAGACCTGCTCTTTCTTCATCCCGCACGTAGTTATCGCTGGCGTACCAACGCGGATCCCCGAGGCGATGAACGGCTTCTCTGGGTCGTAAGGGATCGCATTCTTGTTCACAGTGATACCGACGTCGTCGAGGCGAGCCTCAGCCGCCTTCCCGGTGAGCCCGACAGGACGAAGATCGACCAGCATCAAGTGGTTGTCGGTCCCACCGGAAACGATGCGGAGACCCTCATCCGTAAGGGTGGCTGCCATCTGTCGAGCGTTGGCGACGACCTGGTGGGCGTAATCCTTGAACTCATCGGTGGCAGCCTCGGCGAATGCAACCGCCTTCGCTGCGATCGAATGCATGAGTGGTCCACCTTGCCATCCTGGGAACACACTCTTGTCGATCGCCGACGCGTGCTCCTCCTTGCACATGATCATGGCGCCGCGCGGCCCCCGCAGGGTCTTGTGGGTAGTGCAGGTGACAACGTCCGCGTACTGGACCGGGTTGTCGTGAGCTCCTCCGGCCACGAGACCGATGAAATGTGCTGCATCGACCAAGAAGATGGCACCGACATCATCTGCGATCTCTCGGAAGGCCTTGAAGTCCCACTGTCGGGAGTACGCCGTTGCGCCCGCCACGATCATCTTCGGCCGCTCGCGCTTGGCGATGTCGCGAACCTCGTCGTAGTCGATGAGCTCGTCTGTCTCACGTACGCCGTACGAGACGACGTCGAAGAGCTTTCCGGTGAAATTGACGTGGCTCCCATGGGTCAGGTGACCACCGTGGGGCAATGACATACCCATGAACTTGTCACCGGGCGAAAGAAACGCGAAGTAAGCCGCTGCGTTAGCAGATGCCCCGGCATGGGGTTGAACGTTGACGTGCTCAGCCCCAAAGAGCTTCTTCGCGCGCTCGATCGCCAGGGACTCGGCCACGTCGACGAACTCGCAGCCCCCGTAATAGCGCTTCCCGGGATAACCCTCCGCGTACTTGTTGCTCAAGGGCGTGCCGAGGGCAGCGAGCACAGCGGTCGACGAGAAGTTCTCCGAGGCGATCAACTCGATCGTGGTGTTCTCGCGGTGAACCTCGGCGAGGATCGCCTCAGCGATCTCGGGATCCACTTTCTCGACCGCCTGCCAGTCCGACCAACCCATACTCATCTGCACTCCTCTTTCTCTATGTCTGCGATCTGCTCGAGGCGACGCACGTGGCGACCGCCCTCGAAGTTCGTTTCCAGGAACACGTCGACGATGGCCATCGCAAGGGCCTCACCCAGCAAACGACCACCCATCGATAGAACGTTGGCATCGTTGTGCAACCGCGCGAAACGAGCCGTCCACTCATCGTGACAGAGAGCGGCCCGGACCCCGTGCACCTTGTTGGCCGCGATGGCCTCTCCCTGGCCCGACCCACCCATGACCATGCCGAGGTCGGCTTGGCCTTCAACAACCGCCCGCCCTACGGCGGCACAGAACGAGGGGTAATCGACGGACTCCTCTGAGTCCGTCCCCAGGTCGATGACCTCGTGACCGCGATCGGCCAGATGCTTGGCCACGAGGGCTTTCAGAGAGAAGCCGGCATGGTCGGCTCCAAGGGCGATCCGCACGCGGGAAGTCTAGATTGCGGGCCCCTCAGCTCTCCGTTTTCGCGACCTGGTCGCCGCACAAGGCGGCTACCAGTACCTCTAGGCCCATCTCGATGTGAGCGACGGTGTTCTCGTAGGCACCGATGGGCTTACCTATCGGATCGTCGAGATCGAGAGCCCGGCGCCACTCGGGTCTCTCGGCTCCCAGCAATCGTTCCAGGCGGGTCTCGGATGAGGGGGGAAGATCGCCGTCCAGAGCGAGCTCCACCAGCTCCTTCATCAGGATCAGCTTGCGATCGATGTCCGGGGCGATCTCCAGGAGCTCCCGCCGGTGGACACTGGTCATCGCGAGGATGACGTCCGCATCGGCGAGCTCTTCGGGATCTACCGGGCGAGATCGATGAGCCGAAAGGTCGATCCCTCGGGCACGCAGCACCTGCACCGCCTCATCCGTTGCCTGAGTGCCGGCATAGGCCCAGGTCCCGACCGATGAGACCTCGATGTCGCACCCCAGCTGCCGGACGCGATGCCGGAGGACTCCCTCGGCCATAGGCGATCGGCAGAGGTTCCCGGTGCACACCATGACAACCTTCACGGCGCTCACCGTAACGCTGGGTAGGGTGCCCGGATGGCGACGAACTGGGAGCGATTCCTCGAGAAGGTCCGGGTGATCGAGGACCTCAACAGTGCATACGCGCTGATGGAGTGGGATCAAGCATCTTTCATGCCGCCCAAAGGTGGAGGGGCCCGCGCGAGAGCTGTCGGGACGATCACCCGACTGACGCACGAGCGGATCACCGACCCCGAACTAGGAGACCTGCTCGAAGGATTGGGAGATGACGCCTCGCTGACTCCCGTCCAGGCGGCGAGCGTTCGGATCTTGAAGCGGGTTCGTGACAAAGCAACGAAGGTCCCGCCGAAGCTCGTCACCGCCTTGAAGGAATCGGAGATGCGCGGCTATCAAGCGTGGGCGGAGGCCAAACCCGAATCGGATTTCACGCGCTTCGCTCCGTTCATGGCCGAGACGGTTCGCTTGAAGAAAGAAGAAGCGGATGCACTCGGGTGGGAGACGGAGCGCTACGACGCTTGCCTAGACCATTTCGAACCGGATATGACCGCTAGCGAGGTCGAGACGTTGTTCGCCGGACTGATCGATGGTTTGCAACCCTTAGCGGCAGCGATCCTCGATGCGGCGGGGCCGAAGCCCGACTTCCTCTCGCAGACCTATGACCCGGCCCGGCAGATCGACTTCTGCAATGCGCTGGTCGATCGCATGGGCTTCGACCGAGCCAGCGGTCGATTGGACTTCTCCCCGCACCCCTTCACGATCCAGATCGCGCCGGTCGACGATGTGCGCCAGACGTTGCACGTTGACGAACACGACCTGATGACGTCGATCTATGCGGCGATCCACGAAACCGGCCATGCCCTTTATGACCAAGGGTTCCCGCGCGAGATGGTCGGCCTTCCGGTCGCGGATGCATCTTCGATGGGGATGCATGAATCGCAGTCGAGATTGTGGGAGAACCACGTTGGGCGCAGTCGGGCGTACTCAGAATGGCTCCTACCCGGTCTGAAGGAGCTGTTCGGGACAGAGATCGGGACCACCGATCCGGACGAGTTCTACCGCGGCATCAACTATCCACAACGATCCCTGATCCGGATCAAAGCCGACGAAGTCACCTACAACCTCCACGTGGCGTTGCGGTTCGAGCTCGAGCTGGCGCTCTTCCGCGACGAGCTCGACGTTGCCGACCTTCCGGATGCTTGGGATGCCGCCATGGAGAAGCACCTCGGCATCCGGCCCGAGAACCACGCTGAAGGCGTGCTGCAGGACATGCACTGGGCCGATGGTTACTTCGGCTACTTCCCGACCTACTCCCTCGGCACTCTCTATGCAGCCGCCTTCTACGAGAAGCTGCAGGCCGACACGGGAGGCGTGGACGAGGAGCTCCGACAGGGGGACTCATCCCGGGTGCTCGAGTGGCTCAGGACCAACGTTCATTCGCAGGGGTTCCTGCATTCCTCCAAGGACCTGGCCCGAAAGATCCTCGGTAGGGATCTAACCGCCCAACCATTCCTCGATCACATAAGAAAGAAATACTCGGAGATCTACTCGCTGAGTATCTGATTCACGAGGCTAGCAGGGATAGTTCCCTCTCGCAGCAATCGACGCTCCCCCACCAGGAACACGATCGTCGACGGAAGTCCGACACAGCGACCTCCATCAACGAAACACGCGACGTGATCCCCGAGGGCATCTCTCGCCTCGTCAACCGTCGTCGCTTCCTTGTCGCCCGACCGGTTAGCGCTAGTCACGGCAAGGGGACCCGTCAAACGAAGCAGCTCGAGGGTGCGAGGCTCCTTAGGCACTCGCACTCCAACGGTCCTGCGCTCGTTACCACCTAGGTCCACATCGAAGCCTTCAGAGCGCGGAAGGATCAAGGTGAGGGGACCCGGCCAGAATCGCTCCGCCAGCTTCCGAGCGTGGTCGTCGAAGATCGCCACCTCGGACAGTTGCGTGATGTCGGCTCCAAGAACCGGGATTGGCTTCTCCGGAGGTCTTCCCTTCGCTACGAAGATCGAGTCGATCGCGGCTTGGGATCCCAGATGGGCTGCTAGGCCATAAACGGTGTCGGTAGGGATGACCGCGAGTTGCCCCGACGACAAGACACGTGCCGCTTCCTCGAGGGACATCATCCCGCGAAGCGCGCAACCACCAACCGGGGCCACTGCGCGAGATCGATCCCGATCAGAACGTCCTCGTATTCGAGACCGGTCAGCAGCGTAGTCATGTCCTGTTGTTGCTCCTCGCCCATCTCGAGCACCAGCCACCCTCCGGGGCGCAACCACTTGCGCGCCTGCTGCGCGATCTTCGTCGTGTACAGCATCCCGTCGCCCCCGCCGTACAAAGCCCGTTCGGGCTCGTGCTCCCGTACGTCGATCGGCAGGATGTCCTTGCGCGACGTGGAGACGTAGGGCGGGTTCGACACGACGACATCGACCGTGCCCATGAGGCTCTCGGGCAAGGCATCGAAAAGATCACCTTCATAGACGTCTACGGCC
>JAXDJQ010000144.1:0-4220 GCA_034667565.1 Actinomycetota bacterium | reverse complement strand
CGATAACGGAGCCAGCTGAGACGACGATCGAAGAACCCACGGGTTCCTTAGATGCGCTGGCTATCGAGCCACCCGTCGAGGTCGCTGCCAGATATCCGGAGTGCTTGACGGCATGGGCTGCTCTCGGAGAACAAGCCCTCCTAGCGGGGAACGACGTTGAGGCGTACGCCTACTTCCGCGTCGGTTACCACCGAGGGCTCGATCGCATCCGACGCGCGGGCTGGCGTGGCAGTGGTCGTGTGCCGTGGTCGCACGAACCGAATCGAGGGTTCCTTAGATCGTTGAAGGGCCTTGCAACTGCTGCTAGCAACATCGGGGAAGAAGTCGAGGCCCAGCGTTGCGAAGAGTTTCTCGCGCAACTAGCGCCCGACGCTTCCTAGGCTAAAACCCTCGCGTGTTATCCTTGTTCTCCGAGCGACCCCGCTGACAGCGGTGGTGCTCCTCTCTTTCTTAGGAGGTTCATCTCATGGCTTTCCGCGTTGGCGACAAGGTCGTTTATCCGCATCACGGTGCCGCGATCATCGACCGTGTCGAGAAGAAAGAGATGTTCGGCGAAAAGCGTGAGTATTTCGTGCTGGAGCTGGCCCTCGAGAATCTCACTCTGAGGGTTCCGGTCGACGCTACCGACGAAGTGGGTCTCCGAGTCGTAACTCCCGCCAAAGAGGTACCCAAGGTTTTCAAGGCCCTGGGGAAGATCGAACCCACTACCAACACCACCAACTGGTCGCGTCGGTTCAAGCAGAACCAGGAGAAGCTTCGCTCGGGAGACATCTATCAGGTGGCGGAGGTTGTCCGCAGCCTCCATCAGCGTGACAAGGAAAAAGGCCTGGCGGCGGGGGAGAAGCGGATGCTCACGCAGTCCCGCCAGATCCTGGCCTCAGAGCTCACTTTCTCGAAGAACTGCGATCGTGACGCGGCGGAAGCACTGCTCGACGAGGCGCTGGCCTAACAGAGTTAGGGCTCTCGCTTCGAATTACTCGACTACGAAGGCGATGCTCATCCCATTCTGATAGTGGGACTCGGTCTCGCCCTTGTCGTCCTCCACGACGTTGCAGAAGAGAACGTAATTCCCGGCTTCAAGGTCGACCGTCAACTCACCCGTTCCGGCGCTGGGGATGTCCTCGACTTCATCTATCGGCTCGATACCTTCGCCTTCCTCGTCGACGGAACCGTTGGCTACAGTCGGGAGGTCCCGGAAACCTAGATCGGTCCTTACGACCACGAACTCGTGGGTCTCCTCGCCGATGTTCTGGATGTTGAAGGTCACCTCACCCGCGGGGCCCGTGCTTTGGTCTGGGACGAGGGCCCATTCTTGGAGATCCACGTCCACGAGGTTGTCGTCCACGGCGGGCGGTGCATCGCTGTCCTCTTCGGGTTGAGCCTTGTCATTGCCGCAGGCCCCCAGAGCCGCAGCCAGTGCCAGGACCAATAGCGCTCTCCAGCTGAAACGGAGTAGCGAACGGATAGATCTCATCGCATGCCTCCCGGAGGTTGTAGACATCAACCTCGCTCCCGAGAAACGCTATTGCGTACCGGAGTGAGCGGCAGGGGCCGTCCTTCCTCTTTTGTGGGGGCCGGTTGGCCCTATTTGTGAGGCGGCCAAGGATCGAGGCTCTTAGAGCAAGACCGATCGCAACGGTTCGCTGCCGGCCGATCGGGAGCCAAAATGAAAAGTGGGCTGAAGGTCCCGAACGGGACTACGAAGCTCAGTTCGTCCCGCAGACTCCCGGCAGCGGACCGTTCGTCGCGTCCACTGCACCGTGGACCCGATGCAGGTCAACTACCGCTGCATGTCAGCTTCCGGAGCGTTTCCTTGCTCACCTCGATGTAAGACTTTGATGGTGCCGAATGACCGGTGGGGGAATGACTATCGAGACCTTGTGGAGGAAGCGCTCGCGCGCTCCAACAGGCCCCACTCGGTCGACCACGGGATCCACCATTGGCAGCTCGTCGCCGTCTGCGGAGCCGAGCTGGTCCCGCTGGTCCCCGGCGTTGACCCAGATGTCGTCTTCTGTTTCGCACTGTTCCACGACTCGATGCGGGAGAACGACTATGTCGATCCCGATCACGGCAAGCGGGGAGGGGAACTGGCTCGCGAGCTACTCGCGGACCGCGGGCTGCTGGGCGAAGCCCAACTGGGCGACCTCGTGTTTGCGTGCGATCACCACACCTCGTCGCGCACGTCCGATGATCCGACCATCGGTGTCTGTTGGGACAGTGACCGCCTGAACCTGTGGCGTGTCGCGATCGAACCCGATCCGAGGCTGATGTCAACGTCGCCTGGTCGTGACCCGAAACGCATCGCGTGGGCCGAGCGTCTTCAGGACGAGCACTACGGCTGGGACCAGATCAGAGAGATGTACGCGAAGCTCGTATCACCATGAGTCGGATCGACCTACCGATCGCCTGTTCGCTCGAGGGGGCCGCGCTCGATGCCCGCACCGATGCGTGGTCCGAAGTGTTGAAGGGGGCCGAGAGCAGGGTCTCCATCGTTGGGGGCATTCAGTTCCGATTCGATGGCGATGCGACGGGCACTCTTCAGCCGCTGATCGACGAGGAGGCAGCGTGCTGTCCCTGGATGTCGATCCGCTTGTCTAAACAAGAAGGAAAGACCGTCCTATCGATCTCGAGTCCCGATCCCCTAGGGGAGCGACAGATCCTCGAGTGGTTCAGTTAGTCGACCACCCATACGGAATGGCTCAAGGTCCTCTTCCCCGAGTTCAACGGCAAGACATTGCCGGTTGGACTATCGCAGGCGATCCTCAAGCAAGCCGGGATAGAAGGAGAGAACATAGAATGAGACCGATGGAACTCGACGTAGTTGTTCACCAAGACTTAGAGACCAGCTCGTACTGGGCAGAAGTCGCTCAGCTCCCCGGTTGTTTCGCAGCGGGCAAGTCGCGAGTGGAGTTACTCGAGTCCTTAGAGGAAGCGATCACCCTCTATCTAGAAGGTGAGGATGAAGCCAAGATCCTGTCATCCGATCACGTCCAAGGCCTCGAGCGTTTCCGATTCTCCGCCGACAGGAAGCTGATCCCCGCTTAACCCCTTGTTTCGGGTCAGTCTTTCCCCGAGCCCATGTTCGGAATGAGGTGGGGGGTACCTGAAGGGCTTCTTTCTTGACACACCCTCTTGGAAAGATCGTGCAAGGAGGGAGAAAGGAGCCCAAATGGCTCTGTGTGAAGACTGCGGTCGAGAGATGTCGACGGCCGCGACATGCACCGTGGAGAAGTTCACATTCTACGGAGGGAAAGTCGTGCCGAGGATCCGGTTCGGATCCGAGAAGCCACCGTGGCGCATGGAAGGGTGCGGCGATTGTGGAGTTGCACGTGGCGGTTACCACCACCCCGGCTGCGACATCGAGCAATGTCCGGAGTGTCTCGAGCAATCCATCTCTTGCGGGTGCAGGGACGCCGCTTGTGGAGACGACGGATCCGACTACGTCGATGTGCCCGCGGCTATCAGCTTGTTGTCGAAACTGATCCGGGAGGATCCCGCCGCCGATCACTTGTTCATAGATCTCGTCGCGCCTTGCGGCCATGTCGCGCGCGGACACATTCGAGACATGCCGCGCGAGGATGACCTACCCCTGGAAGAGTGGTTCGGGCTCGGTGGATGGGCTTCATGCAACGCGGCGGCCATTCTGTTTGTTTGTCGGGCAAGTAACTTCGAGAGCGTCCAAGAGGCCGACCTCGAGGTGGCGCGGAGGATGGCCTCTTACGCGGAGACAGAGACCGTTGCCCCCTGGGATCTCGTTTTCGTCACCGAACGAGGAAACTTCAAGGCGAGCGATCTATTGGGTCTGCCAGGACATCCCGAATGGATCCCGTGCACACCTGAGCTTCGATTACAGCTTGGCTAGACAGGAGGTGCCCAGCTAGTTAGAAGGTCAGGACGCGGTCTGCTTCCTCACACATCTTGGCTGCTTCGGGCGGCGTGATCCACGTGCCGTTGACCACCGAAAGGCTCTCGTCGGTCGCCCCACGGGCGACTGCGCAACCCTTTCAGACGTAGACCGGGATGGAGTGTTTCTTGACCTTCTCGATGAGCTCTCTCATCGGAGGTAGGCCGAGGCCCTCCATCGTCTCGGCGTTGTCGCCGAGGATCAGCTCGGCTGCATCGCCGGCAAGGATGATCGACACGTCGTGGCCCACCTCGACAGAACCATTGACCGCGAGGTGGAAGGGGATCGAGGCTTTGACCGGATCGGCCGTTCCGTT
>JAXDJQ010000143.1:0-4777 GCA_034667565.1 Actinomycetota bacterium | reverse complement strand
CTTGTCGGCGACCTTCTCCCAAGCGGAGATGGCTTGCTCGATGGCAGCGTCACCGATCGCATGAACCCCGCACTGCATCTCCAGCTCCTGGGCTCTCATGAAGACGTCCATCAGCTGGTCGTCGGTTCGATAGGAGATGCCGTTCGCAGGTGTCCCGTTGGGAGGTTGCGACTCGTAACCGTCGGTCATCCAGGCGGTGTGCGAGCCGAACGAACCATCGAGGAAATAGTCGCCGCCAACCCGGTCGAAGCCGATGTCGTTGACCTTATCGACCTCATCGGTACCGACGTAGGTGACGATGTCCAGCGCCGCCTCGGCGATCGCGTCCAGGAACACCTCGAGTGAGGCCCACCCGCGCCACTCGACGACGAACATCTCGTGGACCGAGGCGATCCCTTTCGAGTAGGCCTTGCGCACGGCCGCGAGTACGGCTTCCTTCTGTTCATCAGGGGGCAGGTTGCGATCGAACCAACCCCACGCTTCGGCTGCAGCCTTCTCTCGCAGATACCCGGTCGGCATCCCCTGGTCGTCGGTGTCGATGCCTTCGAGCTCAGCCAGGTCCAACTCCGCAAGCAAGGCGCTCGATACGACGCACGAATGCATGTCGGCGCGCGCCAAAAGGGCGGTGCGGTCGCCTACGGCACGGTCCAGGTCGAGTCCTGTGATCGGAGCGTCCAGATCCTCGAAGTTGCCGCCGAAGAGGACGCCACCCCCCTGCCGCGCCCTCGTGGCGAAGCGGTCGAGGATCGCGGTAGCCGAAGTCTCCCCTCTGAGATCGAGTCCGAGCTCGTACAGGCCGGTCGCCGGCAGATGAACGTGGGCATCACAGAACGCGGGGAGAAGCGTGCCCCCTTCGAGGTTCACGACCCGATCTGCACTTGGCGGGTCGCCGTTGCCGATCGCTTGGATCTGCTCGCCGGCGATGAGCAACCAGTCGGCAACCGCCGCACCGGGCAGGCGAACGATGGGCCCTCCATAGAAGACGGTCGTCATGAGAGCAGAGCCCGCAGTCGCTCGTCGTTGCGTACGAGGTTCAGGGCCAACTCCGCATGCCCCGGCACGTACCCATTACCGATGGTCATCTCGCAAGACTTTCCCAGCCCCTCGGCCAGGAGTGCAGCAGATGTGAATGAGGTGGCCATCGAGAAGAACATGATCCGCCCTTGGTCGGAGCACGCCAAGATGGCTCCTCCCTCGCACGCCGGGACGTTCGTGCACACGAACACTAGGTCTGCCTCGTCGCCCATGAAGGCGTCCGAGACGGCTTCGGCGACAGCTATCGGATCGGTGCAGTCCACGACCACAGCTTCGGCGCCTGCCTCCTTCGCAGCAACTGCCGTTTCTTCCGGATAACAAAGCCCAAGCAAACGCCCCTCGGCTCCGACGATCCGCGCCGCTTGAGCGCATGCAAGCAGGCCCGACTTCCCACCTGCTCCGATGACAACGACCTTCATGCCTGGGCGAGCCAACTTGGCCATCCATGCCGGCGCACCACACACATCGAGGACTCCGAGCGATGCGATGTCGGGGAGGTCGTCAGGAAGCTGGGCGTAGATGCCCGACCCGAACAGGATCGCGCGGCCCGTGACTCTCACCTTCTCGCTCGCCGGGTCGAGTTTCACGATCTCGTCGATGACCAAGGGCGTGAGGCTCAACGAGACAAGGGTCGCGATCTTCGTGCCGACGGCAGGGGTGGATCGGTGGATGCCCAACTCCGAAACGGTGCCGACGAGCATCCCGCCGGACCCAGTGACCGGGTTCTGCATCTTGCCGCGCTCGGCGACTATCTCGAGGATCCGCGCCGACATCGCGGCTGCGGTGCCACCGGTGGACTCACGCAGCTGCCGCCACGACGCCGAGTCGATGTTCAGATAATCGACATCGATCGCGAGTTCGTCCGGAGTCAACGGCGACGTTGCATCCAATCGAAGCGCTTGCTGAGGTAAGGCTCCCGCGGGCTCTATCGAGCGGTGGGTGCCGAAACGTTCCACGGCGGCCCTCCTCTACGCGTGCGCGGCGGCTGGGATCTGGTGGCGCCAGTGTTCCTGGCCATCGGGGGGCAGCGTGTAGATCGGGTCGTAGTACGGATATCTGCGCTCGAGTGCCTCAGGATCGTCGTACTCGATGCCCGTCCGGTAGTTCTTCGTCCAGTAGGAGATGCCCAGAGCGCGGTCGTAGCTCTCGACCTGGTGGACCCATCGCTTCCCAACGAACGGCACATCGCACACGATACGCGGTGTCGCGAAACCGGGTAGGTAACCCATGATCGAGTGCTGCAGGCCTTGCGCCTCGTGGAGGGCCAGTCGCCAGTGCTCGGCGTTCGGGATCATGTCGCACATATAGAAGTAGTACGGCATCACTTTCGTTCTATCGAGCAGCGTGAACGACAGGTCGAGCAGAGCCTTCGGCGAGTCGTTGACCCCACGCATCAACACGCCCTGATTGCGGATGTCTCGGAAGCCCATAGACAGCAGCTTCTTGACCGCGCTTGCGACCAGGGGGGTCAGGGAGTTGGCGTGGTTCACGTGTGTATGGATCGCGAGGTCGACATCGTGCTCGAGCGCCTTCTTCGCCAAGCGTTCCATTCCGGCAAGCACATCGTCCTGCAAGAAGTGCTGCGGTAGGCCCATCAGTCCCTTCGTGGCGAGACGGATGTCTCTGATGTGGTCGATCTCGATGAGTCGTGTGACGAAATCCTCGAGGTGAGCGATCGGCAGGTTCGCGATGTCCCCGCCCGACACGACCACATCGCGCACGGTCGGGGTTGCCTTCAGATACCCGATGATCGCCTCGTAGCGATCCTTCTGCTTCAGCTCGAATCGGTGTTTCAGGACCTGGGGAACGTTGTTGCCGACGAGGTCCATGCGCGTGCAGTGCCCGCAGTACTGGGGACACGTGGCGAGGAGCTCGGCTAGGACCTTCGTGGGGTACCGATGCGTAAGGCCCTCCACGGCCCACATGTCTGCCTCATGGAGCGAGTCGCGCTGCGAATGCGGATGGCTCGGCCATTCCGCGTGCCGGTCGGCGAAGGCCGGGATCATGTAGTGACGGATCGGGTCTCCCCAGAGGTCGTTCTCGTCCATCGTGTTGAGCATCTGAGGGGGTATGAGCATCGACATCGTTGCGCGCTCGAGCTGATCGCGTTTGATCGACTCGACGAGGTCGGCTGGGAGCAGCTCGCCGAAGACCCTCTGCAGCTGGTCGAGGTTCTTGACCGTGTGGAGGCGTTGCCACTTGGCACTGTTCCATTCGGCATCGGTAACGTCGCGATAGCCGGGCAGGCGGCGCCACTCGGGCTCGACGAAGTCACGCTCGGGCGGGTAGGTGTATGGCTGGGCCCCGCCCGCAGCCTGATCGAGCGCGCGGAACTGCCCGGGCAGGGCGGTAGCGATCTCCGGCGTCATCACTGGACTCCTGGCTGGGCAAGCTTGACTGATACGGAATAATATCAGGTGATACAGCGATTCTACAGAAAGATATTCGGGATGGATGCCAAAGACCGGAAGATACTCGCCCTCTTGGAAGCCGACGGCCGGATGGGCTTCGCCGAGATCGGCGAGCAGGTCGACCTAGCGGGCTCGTCGGTCCACGACCGGGTCCGCAAGCTCGAGAAGCAGGGCGTGATCAGGGGGTATGGGGCCGATGTCGACTTCGAGAAGGCGGGCCTGCCCATCACCGCCATCGTCAGCCTGGCCTTGACCCCGTCGTCCCCCACCGACATCCCGGCCAAGATCGCCGAGTTCCCCCTCGTCCAGTCCTGCTATTCGGTCGCCGGCGACAACTCCTATGCCCTGTTCGTGCGGGCGCCGTCGACGAACGACCTCGAGGAGCTACTGGACGGCCTCAGGGCCAAGCTCGAGGTCACAACCCGGGCCACGATCGTCCTATCGACCCCCTTCGAGGGTCGCCCGATCGTCTAGGTCGCCCGTTCATCTGATCCGTCAAGGGCCGTGACCAGGGCCCGGCAGGGACCCAGCAGCCCTAATCGTTCGGCGCCCGCGAGGATCGCGTCCTCGTCGACCTCGGTCGGAAGTGCGAGATCGATCTCGGGGAGCTCCAGATCGCACGTGATCGTGCACACCCTCACCGCGGCCTCGACGTAATCGATGTCCTTCCGGACCTTGTCCAAGAGACGTCCGGGAGTTCCCTCGCGAGCGGCGTCGAGGATCGCGTCGATCGAGCCGTACTTGTCGACGAGTGACGCAGCGAGCTTCTCCCCTATCCCACTAACCCCTGGGAGACCATCAGAGTTGTCGCCCCGGAGGACGGCGAAGTCTCGATATGCCCGACTCGGGATCCCGTATTTCGTGGCGATGAACTTCTCATCTACGAAGTCGAGTTTGCTCACACCTCGCACGGGATAGAGCACCTGTGTCTTGGGGTCTTCGACCAGTTGGAACAGGTCCCGGTCCCCGCTAACGATCGACACCTCGCCCGGCGCCCGCTGCGCCAACGTGCCGATGACGTCTTCCGCTTCGGCATCGGGATGACCCACGACCTTTATCCCGAACAGATCCAGCATCGCGTACAGGACCGGCACCTGGGGACCGAGGAAGACTTCGGTCTGCGCTTGTTGGCTGTTCGGCTGTGCCCGCACCTCCTTGTAAGACGGGATGAGATCTACGCGCCATTTCGGCCGCCAGTTCTCGTCCGAGGCACAAGCGAGGTAGTCGGGTTGGTGATCTTCGATCAAGCGCGCCAACATGTAGATGAAACCGTGGGCCGCATTGATCGGCTGCTTGTCCGGAGTCGTGACACTGGGTGGTGTCGAGAAGAA
>JAXDJQ010000142.1:0-6094 GCA_034667565.1 Actinomycetota bacterium | reverse complement strand
TTCGATGGAGACCTTCCGGACGAGTCGTCCACGTTCGGCTTCACATTCAAAGAATCCGGCACCTTCAACTATTTCTGTCAGGTACATCCCTCGATGGTCGGAAAGATCATCGTCCGCTGATCACAGCTCTTCCAATCCGCGCGCACTACGCGTCCCGAACAGCCGGCAGAGCGACAGTCGCTCGGATGGCGATCACACCGGAGGTAGGCATGGAGAAGAGATGGGTAATGAGGCTGCTCGCAGCGGGAACGGCGTTCGCGTTGCTGGGTGTTGCTTGTTCGTCAAGCCCCGACACCGAGGCTGCCGGAGCGAAGACGCCTGCAAGCGACAGTTCTGACGACATGGTCACCGATGACGCGCCAAGTGTCGAAACGATGGCTGCCACGGTCACGCGTGATCTCACAGGTCTGCTCGTCGATCACGAGTACCTCGCCGGCCTCGCAGTGTTGCAGGGGGTTACCGCAGGTGCCGATTCGGCAGAGTTCAAAGCTGCCGCTGGGGCCCTCGACAAGAACTCGGTCGAGCTGTCAGAGCTCGTGGGGTCGGTCTATGGCGACGCTGGGGCATCGAAGTTCCTCTCGCTATGGCGGGCTCATATCGGATTCTTCGTCGACTACACGCTGGCGAAGGCCGGCGGAGACAAGGCCGCCGAGATGAAGGCGAAGAAGAACCTCGATGGCTACCGGAACGATTTCGGTGCCTTCATCGAAGGTGCGACCGAAGGTGGCCTTCCGGCCGACGCGGTCGCCGACGCTCTCACTCCGCATGTCGCTTCGACGATCAAGGCGATCGACTCCGTCATCGCAGGTGACGGCAAGGCGTTCGAGCTTCTACGTCAGGCCGCTTCGCACCTTCCTGCGATAGCTACCGCGCTGTCGGGGGCGATCTCGGAGCAGCAAGGTTTCGATGGACAAGCCGATGATGGCGCAGCTCAGCTTCAGCGTGACCTCACGGCTCTCCTGAAGGACCACGAGTACCTCGCAGGTCTAGCTGTCGTCATGGGCGTATCTGCCGGTGCAGAGTCGCCTGAGTTCGAAGCGGCAGCCGGCGCGCTGGACAAGAACTCCGTTCAACTGTCCGAGGCGATCGGGTCCGTCTATGGGGATGCCGGAGCGAAGCAGTTCCTGTCTCTGTGGCGGGCGCACATCGGATTCTTCGTCGACTACACGCTTGCCAAGGCGACTGGTGACACGAAGGGCACGAAGGTGGCGCTGACGAAGCTGGATGGGTATCGCAACGACTTCGGAGCCTTCATCGAGGGTGCGACCGAAGGCGGGCTTCCCGCCGATGCAGTTGCCGACGCTCTCACACCGCACGTCGAGAGCACCATCGCAGCGATCGATTCGGTGATCGCCGGTGACGGCAAGGCGTTCGACAAGCTGCGTATCGCAGCGAGTCACCTCCCGGGCATAGCTACCGCGCTTTCGGGAGCGATCGTCGCCCAGTTCCCCGAGAAGTTCTAACGAGATCCGGCGGGGATTCCCCCTTCCGCCGAAAGGGCGTCCCACTTCGGTGGGGCGCCCTTTTCTTGTTGCGGACCAAGCCGGACGTCATCCGGTTTCCGAATAGCGATCATGAGCATCCAACCGATCCGCGTTCTGGGCGTCGCCCTGGCCGCGGGCACCATCTTCTTGGCAGCATGTGGTGGCGCCTCCCAGGCAACTACCGACCCTCAGCAGGAAACAACCCGTCAGGCGGAGATCACGCGCTCGGTGTTGGCCGATGCCGGAGAAGCCGCTCGGGCATACGGACAGGATCACCTAGGCCACTACCTGGATCTGACGAAGCGGGAGCTGATAGGTGCGGGACTGAAACCCCATCGTGGTGTAACCCTCGAGGTCCGTGCTCGACATATGACCTACTGCATCCGGGCGATGAATGAAGGACTCCCCTCGATCCATCCGTGGGCGGTCGCTACCGTCACCCTGCGCGATGCCCGCCCTTCCTCCCGGGACGGCTGCAGGTCATGAGGGGAAGCAATCCAAGAGTCGTACGTGTAACGAATCCTCCACGTGGAGACCACACTGTTGGAGATGATGATCAGACCAGCTGATTCTGAGCTCGCTTCCCGGTTGATGGCGCGAGAAGAATCCGCGTTGCGGGAGGCCATCGATCTTTATGGCGACCTCGTGTTCGGGATGGCGAAGAGGATCCTCCTCGAGGCGAATCTCGCCGAGGAGGTCGCTCAGGACGCCTTCCTAGCGTTGTGGCGCCGTCCGGGCGCGTTCGATCCTGAAAGAGGCAGTCTCAAGACGTTCCTCGCAACCTTGGCCCGCAACAAAGCGATCGATCTCGTCCGTAGGGAAGAAGGGGTTCGAAGGAAAGCCGATTCCCTCATCAAGGAGATGGAGGTCGGTCCGGACACGAGTCGCTTCGACGAGGAGGTCGAGGGCCGAGCAGAGATGAGGGCCGCGTTGTCACGACTCTCCGAGGTACAACGTGAGGCGATAACCCTTGCCTACTTCGGAGGTCGCACCTACAAAGAAGTAGCGAGTGAGCTCGGGATTGCCGAGGGCACAGCCAAGACGAGATTGCGGGATGGGCTCATGAAACTCAGAAGTGTGTTGGCACAGCAACGATCGGAGGCTCAGGATGACTAACATCCACGAGGAGATCCGCTCGTTGCTAGCTGCATACGTGATGGACGCAGTTCCGCCCGAAGAAGTACCCGCGATCAGGGCCCACATCCTTTCGTGTGAAGAATGCTTCGCGGAGGCGGACAGCTACGCCGAGTCCCTGGTTGCACTGAGTATCTCCGTTGGCCCGTCACCGCTCCCGGCAGGCTTCGCCGACCGTGTGGTTCGTGCTGCGACTGGTGAACCGGAGGCGAGCGTCGTCAAGAAAGCTCCGCGCCTCCAATGGCTGCGCCCGGTTGTTCTACGGGTAGGCGCGGGCCTCGCTGTCGCAGCCCTGGTGGTCACGTCATTCTCTCTGGCGAACTCGATACAGCAGCAACGCAGATATGAGCGGATCGTCGCATCCCTCGTCCGCGACCAAGGCGCGTTCCGTCTTGAGGGACCCGGGGGAGCAGTCGCGGTGCTTGCACCAAGTGCGCACGGGACAACTCTCGTCGCCACGAACCTCGGTGCAACGTCTGAGGGAAGCGACTATCAGCTTTGGCTCATGAAGGATGGAGTGCCAACCCCGAGTGAGACGTTCGATGTCTCGGATCCGATAGTCATCATCGATTCGGAGCAAGCTCTGGCCGGATTCGATGGGGCCGCGATAACGGTCGAACCGGATGGGGGCTCATCTCAGCCGACCACGGAGCCGGTCCTTTCAACGACGTAGCTTCAGGACCCCGCGTTTAGCTGTAGGTGCCTTCTTCAGCACGTGCTCGCTCCAGAACTGCATCGCTGAACAACTTCAGCGCGAACAGGGCAAGGAGCCCGTCCACCACTGCAGCAACCAGGAAGGGTGTTCGCACACTGAAAACCCGACCTAACAAGCCGCCGAGTACGGCTCCGAGTGGCATGGTGCCCCACGCCATCAATCGGTAGACGCTGTTCACACGGCCCAACAGACGGTCCGGGATCAAGCGCTGTCGCAAGGAGACGGTGATGACGTTCCAGGAGGTGATGGGCCATCCGAGTAACGCCGCTCCAGCTCCGACGACATAGGGGTTAGTGGACGTTCCCATGATCACGAACGAAACCGATGCAAGGACGAGCCCGACGAAGATGGTCGTCCCCCTTCCGATCCGTTGCGCGACACGGTCCGCCGTGAGTCCTCCGAGGAGGCTTCCGATAGCCATGCTGCTCAGGAGAAGTCCGTACCCAGCGGCGCTGAGGTGGAGGATCTGCACCGCGAACAGCACGAAGATCGAGAAGCACGCCGTGTTCATCATGTTCTGAACCCCGACGTAAGCCGCCATCGTGCGAAGC
Organism: Actinomycetota bacterium; assembly: GCA_034667565.1. GTDB lineage: Bacteria > Actinomycetota > CADDZG01 > CADDZG01 > WHSQ01 > JAXDJJ01. Next base: position 2,210 of record JAXDJQ010000142.1, on the reverse strand, counting down.
AGTCGGTGGGCCCACAGCCACCTGAGACCTTCGGCGATCTCGCTTCTCAGCCGGGTCACCGGGATGGCGTCGTCCCGAGGGGTTCGGAAGTTTCCTGCGACCAGAAAGATCAAGAGCGCGGAGATAGCGAACGAGCCCGCGTCGACTAGGAAGGGGAGCGCCGCGATGGCGGCGAACAGCAGTCCACCGACCGGAGGCCCAACGAACTGGTTGGCCGTCAGCTCAGCCGCCGCAAGGCGTCCGTTGGCTTTCTCGAGCAACGAATGATCGACGAGACGAGGCATCAGTGCTTGAGCTGCATTGTCGAACATCGTCTCTGCCATCCCCAAACAGAAAGCGATGACGTAGAGGACTGGAAGCGATGCGTTATGCGTTAGCAACAGAGTTGCAAGCCCGGCCATAACGGCGGTTCGGAACACGTTAGCGAGGACCATCACCTTCCGCCGGTCGAGCCGATCCACGAGAGCCCCCGCGATAAGCGCGAACAGGAACCAGGGGAGGGATGCCGCGAGGTCGATGGCTGCGACCTTGGCGGGGTCACGGGTCAGGGTGACTGCAAGCAGGGGGAGTGCGGTCCAGCGGACGCCATCGCCGATATTCGATATCGCGGAGGCGAACCACAGCTTCGTGTAATTCGAACCCAGTCGTGACTCGTGCATGTGCCCGGGAGGGTAGCGGACCCTCCCGGGCACCTAAAGAAACTAAGTCAGTCGATGTCTAGAGTCAGTGTCGGGGTCTGTCCGAAGTCGAGGAGCATCGTTCCGGATGCGCTTCGAAACGATCCGGTACCGCCGGTGATTGCACCGTGGAACGTCTCTGAGTTACCCGGCCCAGATCCGTGTGCGATCACCTGCCCCTTGCCCGTGATCCTGATCGCGGCCCAGCACAGGTCGCGTGGGGGCGACACCTCGGTCACGAAGCAGGTGAAGTTGAAGTGGCCTACCTTGTCACCACTCTTCTTGAGGACGAAGCTTCCGACCTCGTACTCACCGCCGTCGTCAGAATCCCCATCACCGTTCAGATCGTTCTCGTAGAACTCTCCGCCTCGGAACCCGATCCGATAGGTCAGCGTTCGTGCGTACGCGGGAGTCACCACCACAACCACTAAGAGCGTTGCGAGCAACACTGCCAATACGGTTTTCTGAGCCTTCACCCAACCCCACCTTTCAGACGCCGTCCGGACGAGGGTAGGCAACACCACCCAGAGTGCTATCGGAAGGGGGCAGCAGGGAAATGGCTAGTTGTGACTAGCCAGACCACGAGCGATTCAGCCGCGTGAGCGGCGCACCACTCTTTCCAGGAGGTTGGCTCGGCGGTCATCGTTCCGCCGCTGGAGCCATGCGCCGACTGCGATCCCGGAGCCGAACAAGGTGGCTCCACCGATCCCGGCGGGGATGCCGATCAGCAGCGCTCGTCTCCGCGTCCTTAATTCATGGATGGGCCACCCACGCTGCAACGCCATGCGGCGGAGTTCACCTTCGGGGTTGACCGCATGCGCATACCCAACGGCTTCTAAGAGAGGGAGATCGTTCATCGAATCTGAGTAGGCAGCACACTCGCCGAGGTCGATCCCCCGATCCGCTGCAACCTCGGCAACCGCCTTTGCTTTCGCAGGGCCATGCATGATGTCGCCGGCAAGTCGCCCCGTATAGAAACCTTGTTCGTCGACCTCGGAGATGGTTGCGATCGCTCCGGTCATCCCCAGGTGACGCGCTAGCTCTGCAGCAAGTTCGATGGGGGCCGCGGTCACCAGGAAAGTGAGGTCGCCCCGCTCCTGGTGACCCTCGATCACCTGAACGATGTCCTGATAGACGCGCGGGATTATCTGCTCCTTGGCGATCTCCCGGCCCCATGACATGAGCTCACGCTGACTGCGTCCCGCCACGAAAGCCAGGCTGGATTCGCGCGACCGGCTCATGCCCTTCTTCTGTTCACCTCTGAGACGGAACATCATCTGGCCCCAACCGAATCGCGCCATGTCGCGAACCCGGAACATGTCCCGTTCGTAAAGGCCGCGAGCAAGAAGGAACAGGCTCGAGCCAGGTATCAGGGTGCGATCGACGTCGAAGAACGCTGCGCGTGTTGGCGTGTCGCTCATGACCAACCTCTCCACTCGGTGACCTCAGCCGCCGGCGTGCGTCGTGTCATGGGTCGCTCGCTATCTCCCGGGGCGGGAAATCCGACGTAGATCAATCCGGCGATGACTTCAT
>JAXDJQ010000141.1:0-4060 GCA_034667565.1 Actinomycetota bacterium | reverse complement strand
ATTTCGGGTCACCCTAATACCGCCGGGGTTTATGGCAAGGCTTTCGACGTGGACATCGAAGAACGGTTGATCGACCTGCGCTCGAAGGGGTTGGCTCCTCACCTTTCCCATTGGGTCGAGCAATTGGAACGCAGCCGGTGGCCGGGTTGGATCGTGGATGAGAACTTCACCCTTTGTTACGTGTCGACGGAGCTCCGTCAATTCTGGGAACAGAGCCTTGGCCACGAAGCTGACGACGAGGCCATGGGCATCGGTCATTCGATGCTTCAAGCCCTGTTCCATGACGCATGGCGATCCTGCGTATCGCCCGAGAGTCTGCTGGACCTGATGCCGCGGGCGATGTCCTATCTGAAGGGGGAGTTTGGTTTCAGCGACGAGGAGGCGCGGGCCCTCGTACCCGAAGTCTTATGGCCGTTCTATGAAGCCGCCGAGGCTGAAACCGGTTTCGGCGTCCTGAGTGAGCGCTTCATCTACACGGTTCCGGGACTACCGGATCTCGCCGTTGAGTTCCTTCTGTTCGCTATCCGAGATCCGAATGACGGGCGGTTCATGGGCGCCGGATGCGTATCGCAGATGGGTCTAAGGCCCACGCTTGTAAGCCTCTTGGCGCGCGGCGACGAGGGCATGTACGAACGCATGGCGAACCTTCAAGAGCCCCGACGTTGTCAGGGAGCGATCCTCTTCGCCGACCTGCAGGGCTCGACCAGACTGTCCCGGTCGCTGCCGACCAGCTCCTACTTCAATCTGATCCGCTCCTTAGCAACGGCGATGGACAATGCGATCGCGTCCAACGGAGGAGTAGTTGGCAAGCATGCCGGGGATGGCGTTTCTGGCTTCTTCCTCATCTCCGAGGACGAAGACTCGTCTCAGATCGCCAGTTGTGCGATCGCCGCAGCGCGCGAGATCCGTTCAGCAGCCCGGAGCGAGATCGAAGCGCTTTCGAAAGACACGGAACTCGATCCCAGCGACTTCGGGATGAACGTTGGCCTTCATTGGGGCGCTTCTCTTTTCGTGGGTCAGCTCGTGCCGGGGGGCAGGCTAGACATCACGGCTCTGGGCGACTCCGTGAACGAATGCGCGCGCATCCAAGAGGCCGCCAGCGACGGAGAGTTCCTAGTCTCGAAGCACTTCCTCGAGCACCTTCCTGAAGACGCCGCCACGGCCGCAGGCGTGAACCTGGATGCGGTCGTCTACAAGACGGTCGCGGAGATGCAGGGGGTATCAACGAAGGCGGTGCGTGATGCAGGGTCGATACCCCTGACTCGTATCGACTAGCAGTGAGGAACTAGGACGAGTAAGGCTTCAGCTCGAAGTGAGCGGTGACCGGGTCGCTTCCACCAACCGGGGCGGTTGGAGTGCCGAAGTTGTAGATCAGGATGTACGCCGTGCCCTTGGCCATGATCGTGCTCTCGTCTGCGTTGTCGCTCTGAGCCGGGAGGGTGACTGCGCATGACTCGTCGAACAGGACGATATCCAGGTCGTAGCCGAGCGACCCACCCGAGCCGAACGCCGTGATCATCGCCTCCACGTCCTTGTAGGCATCGGGGACCGCCCAAACGTAACCATCGAACCCGTTGGTCGTGGGGATGGCGCAGGTGTTGATGAATTCCTGTGCGGTGATTCCGACCAGGGTGCCACTGGTGCCGTAGAGGTGAGAGTGGCCCAACTGGATGGTCACTTCCTCGCTCTTGTATGGGGCAGGACCTTTGGGCTTCTTCTTGCCGGCGACTGCAGTACCCGCGAAGGAAGCGGCCAGCATGATGGTCAGCAGGAGGGCTATGAGTTTCTTCATGCCCCGCGGTTCTCCATTCCCGTCCCTTCTCCTGCCGTCAAGGGGGTTGCCATCGGGTGGCCGCGAGTGCTAAATCGGGTGACCGACGAACGAGGAGGAATGCATGGCTGGGTTTCCAGGACTCACGCATGTCGCAGTGACGGTCAGCGATCTCGAGCGGAGTAGGGAGTTCTACGACCGGCTCTTCGACTCCAAGCCGGTACTGGATGAGGATGCGGGCAACTTCTATCATGCTGTTTACGCCCTCGAAGGGGGCTCTCTGTTCGGCCTGCACACGCATCCAACCCCCAACGAACAACCCGACTTCAGCGAGTTCCGTTCGGGGCTTGATCACGTTGCGTTCGGTGTGTCGAGTAGGTCAGACCTCGAGAAATGGGTCAGCCGGCTCGATGAGCTGGGTGTCAGCCACGGCGGCATCGTTGACGCTCCCTACGGCTCGGGGGTCTCTTTCCGTGACCCCGACAACATCGCCCTGGAGCTGTTCGCGCCTCCCTCTTAGTTCCCGAGCGCTCCTCAGTGCATACGATTGCTGAGTGACTCTCTCCGCGCGCGCCAAGTTCGCTATCGCTCTGTTCGGTCTCCTCGCGGCGGCGGTATTCCTCGTGGTCGTCGATTTCGGCATCAATGCGGGCAGGATCCATCACGGAGTGACCGTGCGTGGCATAGAGGTGGGTGGGATGACGGTGCAAGAAGCCACCGCTCTGCTGACCAGCGAGAACGCGGAGCTAGAAGACAGCCCGGTCGTACTCACGCGCGAGGGGTTCAGCTGCAACTTCATCCCCAGCGAGCTCGGGTGGGATGGACGTCCTGAAGCTACGGCCATCGCCGCCTATCGGGTCGGTAGGGGCAAGTCGTGGTTCGGCGCGCTGGGAGCCCGTGTCAAAGCGTGGTGGAGCGGGGCAACGATCGACTGGAACGATGCGATCGACCGCCAGGCGGTGTCTCAGTTGATCGACGACTGTCAGATACAAGCCGAGGCCCTCGGCTATGAATTGCGCAGATGGAGTCTGCGACACCGCATACATGAAGCCATCAAGCTCTGGCCGCGGGCCCCGGTGAACATCCCGGTCGAGGGTCGCGCGGGGGCCTAGGAGCTAAGGAGCAGGTGTTCCGTCGTCGGTTGGTTGCGGCGTAGGAGCAGGTTCCGTCGGTTCTGGTGTGGGTTCAGGAGCCGGCTCCTCGTTCGTCCCCGTACCGCCGTTGTCTGCAGTGGGTTGCTCATCCTTGGTGGATGCCACACGAGCCTCCTTGGGTGTCGGGGAGGGGCGTGGGGTTTCAACCCTTACGACTTCGGGGGCTGCGGTTGGAGTCGGTGATCCCTTGTAGCGACGCAACCCGACGTCGGGCATCCGTTCTTGAGCTTCTTGGGCAGCCGTCTGCTTCGGCTCGTCTCCCGACGCAAGCACACCGACGACCGGAACGGCGAGCAGGAGCACAAGCAGACCTGCCCCCACGAGGATGCCGCGGCTCGCCCACCAACTCGCTCCAGGACCGCTCTCGACCTCCGCGACTGCTGGAGCGCCCATCTCGAAACGTTCGAGAGCGGTGGCCAGTTCCTCGCCGTTCTCGAATCTCAGGGAAGGATCCTTCGCGAGGCAGCGCAACACGAGCGAGTCGATCGCCGCCCCGAGCTCAGGGACGTGCTCCGATGGAGGTGCGGGTTCCTGATCGACCTGCGCGATCGCCACAGCGGTGACGTTGTCTCCTTCGAACGGGCGCACGCCGGTTAGCAGTTGATACAGAACGATGCCGAGGGAATAGACGTCGGAGGCCGGGGTCGCGTCGCCTCCGGATGCTTGTTCCGGCGAGATGTAGTGCGGGGATCCGATCGCGGCCCCCGTAGCAGTGAGGCGCTCCGATCTTCCGGAGGAGGCGATACCGAAGTCGGCGAGTTTCGCCCTCCCGTCCTCGTCCAAGAGGATGTTTCCGGGCTTGATGTCTCGATGGATGATGCCAAGGGCATGGGCGGCGCCGGCTGCATGGGCCGCGTCTCCGATGATCTCGAACGACCGCTCGGGTTCGATAGGCGCGCCGACCTTGTCGGTCAGTGGCCCCCCCGGGACACATTCCATGACCAGGTAAGGGCTCTCCTCGTATTCACCGAAGTCGAGCACGCGGACCACATTGGGGTGGGAGATCCGGGCCACCGCTTGGGCCTCCGAGAAGAAGCGAACCAGGAATTCCGGGTCCGCCGAGAGCTGGGGAGCGAGGAACTTGATGGCGACCGACCTGCCCAGATGGGAATCTTTGGCTAGCCACACCTCGGCC
>JAXDJQ010000140.1:0-3628 GCA_034667565.1 Actinomycetota bacterium | reverse complement strand
GACCGCCGATACGGGACTTCCGCTGGCCGAGCTCCGTGTCGACGGTGGCGCCAGCGCGATGGATCTGCTCTGTCAGTTCCAAGCCGATCAGCTCGGGGTCGTCGTGCGACGACCCGCGATGCTCGAGACGACGGCGTTGGGGGCCGCGTACCTAGCGGGCCTTTCGGTCGGAGTGTGGACCTCAACCGATGAGATCGCCGCGAAGTGGCGCGCGGCGGCGGAGTTCGAACCGGACGAAGATCGGTCGAAAGCCGACGAGCTCTACGGGCGCTGGAAGGAAGCGGTATCCAGATCCCGGGGTTGGATTACGCCCTAGCGAAGTCTGTTCGCTGAGGCTGAGGCGATGATGCGCCCCATCTCGGCGATGTCACCCTTCTCGATGAAGGCGTCGGCCCACGTCGGACGCTCGTGGATCACACCACTGAAGGCAAGGATGCGAGCCTGGGGGCAGATCGCCTTGATGAACAGAGCTGCCTCGGCACCATCGATCTTGGGCATCATGTAGTCGAGGATGACCACATCCGGTTGCGCCTCGAGCGCCAACTGGATCGCCTTCGTCCCATCCTCTGCTAGCCCTACGACGTTGTAACCCTCCATGCCCATAAGGGTGTCGAGGATCGAGCGGACGTCCGGGTCGTCATCGACGATCATGATCTTCAGGGGGGTGGGAAGGGCGGTTGCTTCTTCAGTGGGCCGGGGTGCGGTCGCAACTGACATGCGGTGCCTCCTAAGTTCGGTAGCTGGGCGGTCTCAGAGAGATCCCTGGCTTTGCGCCCCTCCCTCGCAGGAGGTTTGCCTTTTCGCTTAATGAAGAGGTCGGCCTGTTGAGGCCGAAACATGAGGACCACGTTGGAGGACCACCCAGAAGGGCTAGTCCGCTAAGAGGCGATGATCTCTTCGCTCAAGTCGATGTCGTCCACGATCCGGATCGATTCCGGCAGTGGCTCGGTGGCCTTCTTGGACGCGTACTCGTCTTTGTACTGCTGCCCCGAGAGCTGCATGATCTCGTAGACGATCTCGTCGGTGACGCTGCGCAGGGCGAATCGATCGTCCTCTTGCCCGGCGAACCGCGAGAACTCCAATGGCTTGCCGATACGAACCGTCACCTTCACGCGGCCCCACAGACGCGGGAGCTTCTTGTCCTTAGGCATCACGTCTTCGGTGCCGATCAAGCCGACGGGGATGACCGGAGCCCCGGATTTCAGCGCGAGGCGAGCGACGCCGGTCCGCCCTCGATACAGGTAACCGTCAGGAGACCTTGTGCCCTCGGGGTAGATCCCGAGGAGGTGACCGCCATCGAGCACGTCAAGAGCGATCTCGAGGGACTGCTGTGACTTCTTGCCGCCCTCACGCTCGCACGAGATCTGGCCCACGGACTTGAAGAACCACGAGGTCTTCCACGATCTGAAGTAGTCGGCCTTGGCGAGATAGGTCATCTTCCTGCGCTTGATCACCAGTGGGATGAAGAAGGAGTCGAGGAAGGAGAGGTGGTTGGCCGCGACGATGGCCGCGCCCTTCTTGGGCACGTTCTCGAGACCTTCGACCTTGATCCGGTACAGGCCGAGCATGATCGGTTTGATGATCGCCTTGATCAGCCAATAAGCCACTTAAGCAGCACAACCCTTCTTCAGTTCCCCGCGAACCACCATGGTAGAGAATGCCTCAGAGGTCAAGGCGACCCACGTAAGGGTTGTGTTAACTCTCTGCGCGGCCCCCATCAAGAAGACAGACGCCTCGTTGAGGCCCTAGTTACAAGGAGAGCGAGCGTGGACATCAAGATCCTGGAGGGGGCAGAGGGCTACACGCTGGGGCAAGGCAAGGTGGGGGCCTTGTTCTGCCACGGATTCTCCTCGAGTCCCCAGAACATGCGCCTGCTGGCCGAGTACCTATCGGACCGGGACATCAAAGTGTCCGCTCCACTGCTCCCGGGCCACGGGACGACGTGGCAGGACCTGAATACCAAGACAGACAGGGACTGGTTCGGCACCGTCGAGACCGCGTTCCACGAGCTGGGGGCCGAGTGTGACGAGGTCTTCCTAGTGGCGCTGAGCTTCGGAGCGTCACTCGCTCTCGACGTAGCGGCTCGCTACCCAGACAAGGTCGCCGGGGTCGTCACGTTGGGAGGGTTCATCGCATCGAAGGATCCACGCCGGTTCCTGAGCGGCGTGATCCGCAAGGTCATCCCGTCTGTCCCTGGGGTGGGCAACGACATCGCCGATCCGGAGCTCAAAGAGATCGTCTACGACCGCGTTCCAACCAACGCGGCGTACTTCTTGTTGAAGCAACTGAAGAGAGCGCGCGTTGGATTGCCTTCGGTAACCGCCCCGCTTCTAGTGATGCACGGGCGCAACGACCACACCGTGCCGCCCTCCAACGCGCAACTGATCTACGACTCGGTTGGATCGACCGACAAAGAGCTTGTGTGGTTAGAGAAGAGCTATCACGTCGTGACCCTGGATCACGACCGCGACGTTGTCTTCGATCGGACCTTTCGATTCATCTCCGAGCACTCCAAAGTACTGAGGAGCTAACGTGCCGTCCGAAACCGTCACTATCGAAGGCCACATCATCGATTCATTGACCCTGCCGAAGGTCATGGACGAGATCGTCGAGCTCGGCGCCGCGTACGAGATCGTTGAGCTTCAGCTGGGCGTGAAGCACGAAGATCCGTCCTTCGCCCGGATCAAGGTGACTCATGACGATGAAGATGCGCTGACCGCTCTTATCGAACGCCTACGCCAGCACGGCGCGAACCCCGAGACGGTGGAGGACGCTCCGCTGGTCGAAGCCGACGTCGACGGTGCGTTCCCTCCGGGCTTCTATTCGTCGACGAACCTCGAGACCGAGGTCCGTGTGGATGGCAAGTGGATGCGCGTCGTCCGGCCCGAGATGGATTGCGGCATCACGATCGAGGACGGTGTCGCGCGAACGGTACCCATGGGCGACGTTCGGAAAGGGATGACTATCGTCATGCGGGGCCTGGGGATCCGCGTGCTGCCCTTGGAGAAGCCCCGAGGCGGCGGCAACAGCTTCGAATTCATGTCATCGGATGTCTCTTCCGAGAAACCCAAGGCCCTATTGGTCGAACAGGTTGCCGATCAGATGCGTGCGGTTAAACACGACGGGAAACGGATCCTGTGGGTTGCAGGGCCCGCCGTCGTGCACACGGGATCCGGACCCGATCTGTGCGCATTGATCAGGGCCGGCTACGTGGACGCACTCTTCGCCGGCAACGGCGTGGCCGCCCACGACATCGAATCGAACATGTTCGGGACGTCCCTCGGTGTCTACCTCGAGCAGGGCATCCCAGCGGAGCACGGGCACGAACACCACATCCGTGCGATCAACGAGCTCCGTAGGCAGGGATCGTTCGAGAAGGCGATCGAGGCCGGGATCTTCAACGATGGCGTGGTTTACAACCTGGTGAAGGCCGGTTCCTCGTATCTGTTCGGAGGCAGCGTTCGTGACGACGGTCCCCTGCCCGATGTGGTGACGGACATGGTGGAGGTGCAACGACGGCTGCGAGACATCATCTGGGGGGACAACAACGAGGACCTGATCGGGTTCTGCATCGTGGTTGGCACCATGCTGCACGGCATAGCCACGGGGAACTGCCTGCCCGCGTCGG
>JAXDJQ010000139.1:0-3657 GCA_034667565.1 Actinomycetota bacterium | reverse complement strand
GATGATCGTAGAGTATCAGAAGCTCAACGATGAATACTTCGAAACGTCACAGTACGATGAGTTCTGTGCGTAGCACCTGCCTCACGTGAACGAAACGTTGACGGAATTCGTCGAGAGCCAGTAGTTCGACGACCTGCTGGTCGAAACGGTGAGGTCGACCTTCCCCGCGCACGAGCTCGATCGATTCATCCCCCACTACAGAGGTCTGCTCGCCGCGTGGGCGCACGACCAACGAACGATGACGGCTTAGTCGAGACTCTCTGCGATGCGAAGGGCCTTATGCAGGGAGCCCGCCGTCTCGATGCGCAACGTGACCCCGTCCTGAACCCATAACAAGACGTTCTCGACGAGGCGCACCGTTTCCTCGATCACTCTGTCGTCCTGCTCGAAGAAGAAGCTATGCGGCGAGCCGGTGATCCAGTAACCCTCGGCACCGTTCACGTCAACGGTCTCGACTGTCGAAGTAGCGACCATCTTCTTGAAGAACTGACCGCGCGCAAGGTCACCGCGGAACTCCGTTATCAAGACGGCGACGTCAGTGCCTGCGGCGCCCGGTAGGTCGGGACGCGCCAGGTAAACGAGTGACACCATGCCCTTCGGCACGATGGTGTCGAACCACACCTGGTCCGGCTCACCAAGCACCTTGGGCACCACCACAGGGAAGTCCGCAACCTCTCTTGCTTCCGCCACGGTCACGGGATGACCGAGATCAAGAGAGCCTCCGGGTGCAGGAGTCGGGAGATCCCTGGGAGCGACGTATTCGATCTGCACCCCGCCGATACCCAGAAGATCCGCCACGGCTTCACGAGTAGCGGGAGAGAAAACCAGGATCGCCGCGACCAGCGCAGCGCCTGCGGCTAATGCCGCGGTCCACCGCGGGAAGCCCCTGTGAGGAACGGGTTGTGACTCGATCCGAGCGATCACGCGCTGGGCGAAGCCGGTAGACGGTTCGGGCCATTCGATTTCCGAAGCCATCGAGGTGAGGATCGGCTCGAGATCGCTATACATCGCGGCCCCCTCGACGATCGATCTCTTCCCGCAATCGCGCCTGAGCGCGAGAGATCCGCGATTTGATCGTTCCCCGCGCGACACCCAAGATCGCCGCCATATCCGCCTCGGTCATGTCCAGGAAGTACCGGTAACCAAGCACCAACCGATCCCTGTCCGGTAGCGCATTCATGGCAGCGATAACGCCCGAATGGGTCTCGCGATCCAGTGCCGCCACCTCGGGGGATGGGGCCGCACCCCCCGAGGGGCGAGCGCGTACGGCGCGCAACGCAAGGGCCGCCCGACGCGACCCGGAGGTGCGCCTGTTCTTGGCTTCGTTCGACACGATCGTCAGGACCCAGGGTCGGAACGCAGAGCCGGACTTGAAGCGATCGAGGGCGCGATAAGCCTTCACGAACGCCTCCTGGCTAGCATCCTCGGCCTCTCCTTCGTCACGCGTGATGAGGTACGCGACGCGTAGGGCGAGGTGTTGATAGCGCCTGACCAATTCCTCGTACGCACCAACATCGCCTTGCCTCGCGCGCTCTACTAACTCGTTGTCCTCCGCCGGTCGGCCCTCCACGGAGTTGTTTCTCTCTCTTACTGCGCGGACTCGGCGGGGGTTCCCGCTGGGGGAACGTAGCCACGCAGGGATGGGAAGAAGCCGGCGACGGCAGCGGTACCAAGGAGGCAAGCCAGGCCGCCGACGATGACGGATCCCTGGGCCCCCGCAAGTCCGGCAACGAGGCCTGCCTCGACATCGCCTAAGCGGGGGCCGCCGGTGACGACCATGATGTTCAGTGCGTTGAGGCGTCCGAGCAAGCCATCGGGTGTGCGCTCGAGAAGGATCGTTCCCCGAAACACTGCGCTCACCACATCGGCCGCGCCGGCGAAGGCGAGGAACATCAAGGTCAACGCTAACGAGAACAGGGAGAGCCCGGCGAGTGCGATCGCGGCTCCCCAAGCCGTCACGGCCAGCAGGACCGCGAGTCCCTGTCTCCGGATCGAGGACACCCATCCCGTGGTCAGCGCTCCGACCAAGGCGCCAACCGCGGGGGCCGCGTATAAGAGGCCGACCCCCTCGGCCCCCATGTGGAAGCTCTCTTTCGCGAGGGCCGGGAACACCGCGCGGGGCATGCCGAAAACCATCGCCACGAGGTCGATGACGAAGATCGACAGCAACACCGGGGTGCGGGTGGCGAAAGAGAGACCTTCCTTGATCGCGCTCAAACGGGTCTCTCCTTCGGCGACGGCGCCACGAGGGATGCGAGGGATCCAGTGGATGACGATGAGAGCGGCGATGAACGAGACCGCGTCGATCGCGTACACCCAACCTACGGAGATGGCCGCGACCAGCACCCCACCGATCCCGGGCCCCACGATCGTCGTCGTCTGGAACAAGACCTGGCGCAGGGCCATCGCGGAGGTCATCTTGCCTTCAGGGATCACGTGCGGAAGCAACGAGCTTCGTGCCGGTCGGTCCATAGCGTTGAACGCCGACGCGATACCGGTAAGGACATAGATCCACGCGACCGTGATGGCGTGAGTGAGAGACAGGACCGCAAGCAGGGTCGAACAGATCATCAGCGCGACCTGACAGATCGCTATCAGGCGCCTCCGGTCCCCGGTATCGATAAAGGTGCCACCGACGATCGAGACCGTGATCAGGGGAACGACCTCGACGAGACCGACCATGCCCACGGCGACGGTCGAATGCGTGAGGTCGAATACCTGCCACGCGACCGCTACCAAACGCATGTTGGAGCCGAGAAGAGAGATGAGTTGCCCCAACCACATAGCGCGGTACGGGACGGACTCTCTGAGCGGGGAGAAATCTACTAGGGCCGCGGCGAAACGACGGTTCACTCGATACTAATAAAGCGTGTCAGAGAACTTCTTCAGTTTCTCCGTGCGATGAAGGGCATCCACCTGGCGAACCGTGCCGGAGCGCGACCGCATCACGATCGATTGAGTGATCGCGTTATCCCCCCGGTACCTGACCCCGTTCAGAAGGTCACCGTCGGTTACACCGGTTGCTGCGAAGAAGACGTCGTCTCCCGAGACCAAGTCGTCCGTCGTGAGGACCTTGTCGAGCTCGTAACCGGCCTGGACGGCAGCGTCACGCTCCTCCTCGGTGCGCGGCCACAGACGGCCTTGGATCGCGCCACCGAGACACTTGATCGCCGCCGCGGCGATGACTCCCTCGGGGGTACCCCCGACACCGAGCAGCATGTCCACACCGGTCCCACCTCGAGCAGCAGAGATCGCGCCGGCGACGTCGCCGTCGGCGATGAACTTGATCCGTGCTCCGGCCTCCCTGATCTCTTTGACGATCTGGTCGTGACGCGGACGATCGAGGATCGTCACGGTGATGTTCGCTACGTCGGTCTTGCGAGCTTTCGCCAATCGAGAGAGGTTCTCGGCGATAGGAGCCTCGATGTCGACGACGTCCGCGACCTCCTCGCCCACAGCGATCTTCTCCATGTAGACGCAGGGGCCGGGATCGAACATCGTCCCTCGCTCAGATGCCGCGACCACTGCCAGAGCGCCGCCCATGCCCTTCGACGTCAAGGTTGTCCCGTCGATCGGGTCGACCGCTATGTCCATCACAGGGGGTTGCCCATTGCCGATGTGCTCGCCGTTGAACAGCATCGGGGCGTTGTCCTTCTC
>JAXDJQ010000138.1:0-6611 GCA_034667565.1 Actinomycetota bacterium | reverse complement strand
CTCGTCGTCTGCCCAAGCTGAAGGGCTTCACCCCTCCAAACCAAAAGGTCTATGGCGCGATCAACGTCGGCGACCTAGCCGAGATGGACTCCACCGAGATCGGTCCCGAGGAGCTCCACTCCGCAGGTTTGGTCCACAAGCGCGACAAGCTCATCAAGGTCCTTGGGAACGGGGATCTCACCAAGAAACTGACCGTTCGTGCCCACGCCTTCTCCGCGTCTGCGAAGTCGAAGATCGAGGGGGCGGGGGGTACCGCTGAAGTGATCTCACAGGCACCGGTGACCAAAGAGACCTCGTCGAAGAAGAAAGACGCTAAGTGAACCTACTCGGGGCGTTCGTAAACGCCTTCAAGGTGCCGGACCTTCGCAAGAAGATCCTCTTCACCTTGTTGATCATCGCCGTCTACCGATTCGGCGCGCATGTGCCGACGCCGGGCATCGACGTTCAGGCGGCGCAGGATCTCTCCCGCCAGGGGACAACTGGGGCCCTGAGCTTCGTCAACCTCTTCTCGGGCGGCGCCTTGGCTCAGATGGCGATCTTCGCCCTTGGGATCATGCCGTACATCACCAGCTCGATCATCATGCAGCTCCTCACCGTCGTGATCCCTCGCCTGGAGGCGTGGTCCAAAGAAGGGGAGTCGGGCACCAAGAAGATCACCCAGTGGACGCGTTACCTCACTGTCATGCTTGCGATCTTGCAGTCGACGGGACTCGCGTTCCTGCTGCACCGTGGCCAGCTCGGGCGCCGCGGAGGAACCAGTACGGGGGTCGACCTCCTCCCGAACTTCACCGCCCCACGTATCGCTCTCGTCGTTCTGTCATTGACGGCAGGAACGGCCCTCATCATGTGGCTCGGCGAGCTCATCACCCAGCGGGGCATCGGAAACGGGATGTCGATCCTGATCTTCACGTCGATCGTCTCGTCGCTGCCGGGCGAAGGTAAAGGGATCCTCGACCAGAAGGGTCTTCCTATCTTCCTGGTCGTCGTCGCGATCGGTCTCGCCATCATCGTGGCGATCGTCATCATGGAACAGGGCCAACGTCGGATACCCGTGCAGTACGCGAAACGGGTTGTCGGCCGAAAGATGTACGGCGGGTCCTCGACCTATATCCCTCTTAAGGTGAACCAGGCGGGTGTTATCCCGATCATCTTCGCTTCCAGCGTCTTATACATCCCGACGTTGTTGCAGAACGTGATCCAGAACCGTGCGATCCAGGACTTCATCTCGAACAATCTGATCAACGCCGCAAGCGCCACCTACATGATCATCTACGGCTTGCTCGTCGTGTTCTTCGCCTACTTCTACACGGCCATCACGTTCAACCCGGTAGACGTTGCCGACAACATGAAGAAGTACGGCGGGTTCATCCCGGGCATCCGTCCGGGGCGCGCGACGGCTGAGTACCTCGACCGCATCTTGACGAGGATCACGCTCCCCGGTGCGCTTTTCATCGCCGCGATCGCGCTTCTGCCATCGATCTTCCTTGCGACGCAGAACATCAGGAACCTTCCCTTCGGAGGCACCTCGATCCTCATCACGGTTGGTGTGACCCTCGAGACGATGAAGCAGATCGAGTCGCAGCTGATGATGCGTCACTACGAGGGTTTCCTTAAATAAGTGCGGTTAGTCATCTTCGGCCCCCAAGGTGCCGGCAAGGGAACCCAGTCGGAGCGGATCTCGGAGAAGTATGGGATCCCGGGCATCGCCACGGGCGAGATCTTCCGTGCTGCCCTGATGGGTAGGACGGCTCTCGGCCTGAAGGTTGCCGAGTTCGTCGACTCCGGGAAGCTCGTGCCCGACGAGCTCACGATCGAGGTCGTCAGCGAGCGTCTCCACGCGGATGATTGCAAGGACGGCTTCTTGTTGGACGGATTCCCTCGTAGCCTCAACCAGGCAGACGCACTTGACGCCATCCTGGCCAAGGAAGGCAAAGCTCTCGATGCCGCCCTCGTGATCGAAGTGCCGGAAGAGGTTTCCCTTCGTCGTCTCCTCGGTCGGCGGGCCTGCGAGGACTGCGGCAAGAACTATCACCTGGACAACCCACCGATGGTCAACTGGACCTGCGATCGGTGCGGTGGAAAGGTCGTCGAGCGGGCGGACGATCACGAGGCAACGATCCGCAAGCGTTTGGGTCTGTACCACTCGCAGACCGAGCCGCTGAAGGCCTATTACAGCGACAAGGGCATCCTCCGAACGGTGGACGGACTCGGGACTCCCGACGATGTCTTCGAGCGCATCGCCTCCGCGATTTGATCTACAAGAAGTCTGTCGACGAGATAAAGGTCATGCGCCGGGCCGGCCGCGTCGTCGCCGATGCCCTGGCAGCTCTTCGGGAGGCCTTGCGACCGGGGATATCGACCGCCGAGCTGGATGCGATCGCCGAGAAGGTGATCCGCGATGCCGGCGCGAGCCCATCCTTCAAGGGATACCGAGGGTTTCCTGCTTCGATCTGCGCCTCACCCAATCACGTGATCGTTCACGGGATCCCGTCGACGATGAGGCTCGAAGAGGGCGACATCATCTCGCTCGACGTCGGGGCTTTCCTCGACGGCTACCACGCCGACTCGGCCTGGACGTTCCCGGTGGGGGACATCGACCCCCGGGCGGCCGAGCTCCTGAAGGTCACCGAAGCCTCCCTCGATGCCGCCCTCGAGCAGTGCAAACCCGGCAACCGTCTCGGCGACGTCGGATATGCCGTTCAGCAGGTGGCCGAACCCGCCGGGTTCTCGATCGTCCGTGAATATGCCGGCCACGGGGTTGGGCGGGCCCTCCACGAGGAACCTTCGATCCCGAACTACGGTCCTGCGGGTCGCCGCGAGGTCATGGGCCCCGGGATGACCCTTGCGATCGAGCCGATGGTTAACGCTGGTGGAGCCGCAACCAAGACCCTGGCCGACGGCTGGGCAGTGGTGACCGCGGACGGTAGCCTCTCGGCCCATTTCGAGCACACGGTGGCGATCACCGAGGCAGGCCACGAAGTCCTGACCGGAACCCCCTCCTGATGGCCATTTTTGGCCGTACGACCTGGTCAAACGCGACCTCGGGCGGGTCGACCGGAACGGGGGGTTCTGTTACCATGGGCGACCGTTCGGATCCCGGTTTTCACCGCGCCCTGACAAGGGGCGCTTTTTGTGGGTCTGAGCTACCGGTTGAAATCGAAACTAGAGGTGCGCGTGCCAAAGAACAAAGAGAAGGCGTCTTCGTCCGGCAAGGAAGAAGGCATCCAGGTCGAGGGGTCGGTCATCGAGCCGTTGCCCAACGCCATGTTCCGCGTGGAGCTCGACAACGGGCACCGCGTGCTGGCGCACATCTCCGGAAAAATGCGCATGCATTACATCCGCATCCTTCCCGGGGACCGCGTGCTGATCGAACTGTCGCCCTACGACCTCACCAGAGGTCGAGTGGTCTACCGCTACAAGTAAAGGCTTAATCGAGATGAAGGTACGTCCCAGCGTCAAGAAGATGTGTGACAAGTGCAAGGTCATCCGCAGGCGTGGCCGCGTGATGGTGATCTGCAGCAACCCCCGGCACAAGCAGCGCCAGGGTTAGGGAGGGGATAAGTGGCACGTATCGCGGGAGTCGACCTACCTAGAGAGAAGCGCTTGGACATCGCGCTGACGTACATCTACGGGATCGGTCGTACCAAGGCCATGGAGACCTGCGTGGGCTCGAAAGTTAGCCCCGCCACGAAAGTGCGCGACCTCACAGACGAAGAGGTCGTTCGCATCCGTGAATGGGTCGGCGCCACCTACCGCGTCGAGGGTGACCTGCGACGCGAGGTCAATCAGAACATCAAGCGCAAAGTCGATATCGGTTCGTATCAGGGGCTGCGGCACCGTCGCAGCCTTCCCGTCCACGGTCAGCGCACGCACACCAACGCGCGCACCCGCAAGGGACCGAAGAAGACCGTGGCCGGGAAGAAGAAAGCTACGAAGTAGAGAGAGGGACGTAGAACTTGGCAGCTCCTAAGAAGAAGGCGAAGACGAGGCGGCGGGAAAAGAAGAACGTCGTCCACGGCGTGGCACACATCAAGTCCACGTTCAACAACACGATCATCTCGATCACCGACCCCGAAGGGAACGTGCTGTCATGGGCGTCGGCCGGGAATGTGGGCTTCAAGGGCTCGCGTAAGTCGACGCCGTTCGCCGCTCAGCTCGCTGCCGAAGCTGCCTCCCGCAAGGCACAAGAGCATGGCGTCCGCAGGGTCGACGTCGAGGTCAAGGGGCCGGGCTCCGGCCGCGAGACCGCCATCCGCTCGTTGCAGGCCTCGGGACTCGAGATCATCGGGATCAAGGACATGACGCCGGTTCCGCACAACGGCTGCCGTCCGCGTAAGCGGAGGCGCGTCTAATGGCCCACTACGTAGGTCCAGTGTGCAAGCTCTGCCGGCGTGAGAAGACGAAGCTGTTCCTGAAGGGGACCCGGTGCGAGAGCCCGAAGTGCCCGATCGAGAAGGGACACCCGCCTCCAGGTGAGCACGGCCGCGGCCGTGTCCGGGAGTCCGAGTACCTGCTACAGCTGCGAGAGAAGCAGAAGGCAAAGCGCTTCTACGGGATTCTCGAGAAGCAGTTCCGCAGCTACTACGCGGAGGCTGCTCGTTCCAAGGGTGTTACCGGCGAAGAGCTCATGCGGATCTGCGAGTCGCGTTTGGACAACGTCGTGTATCGCTCGGGCCTTGCGATGAACCGTCCGATGGCCCGTCAGATGGTGTCGCATGCTCACTTCGAGGTGAATGGCAAGAAGGTAAACATCCCCTCGTATCGCGTGAAGCCGGGTGACGTGGTCTCCGTGAAGCAGCGGTCCAAGACCATGGGCCGCATCATCGAGAACATCTCGTACGCCGACGGCCGCGAGACACCCGATTGGCTTTCGACGAATCTCAAAGAGATGACGGTTCAGGTTCTTGCTCTGCCGGAGCGGCACCAGGTCGACGTCCCGGTGCAAGAGCAACTGATCGTCGAGTACTACTCCAAGTAATCCACCCACAACCACATACGCAAGTAGCGCTGCGAGAGGAGCCGCATGGATCTGCTGATCGTTCAACGCCCCCAGATATCGGAGGAACAGATCTCCGATGTCCGGAACAAATTCACCATCGAACCGCTCGAGCCCGGTTTCGGTTACACGCTGGGTAACTCGCTGCGGAGGACGCTCCTTTCGTCGATCTTGGGTGCCGCCATCACCCAAGTGAAGATCGACGGGGTGCTCCACGAGTTCTCCACGGTCGACGGCGTCACCGAGGACGTGACCGACATCGTCCTGAACCTCAAGGAACTGGTCTTCAAGAGCGAGAATGAGGAACCGACCACGGTCTACCTCCGCGCGTCCGGTCCGACCGATGTCACGGCCAAGGACATGGAGCTTCCCGCCGGGATCGAGGTCCTGAACCCCGACAAGCACATCGCAACCTTGAACAAGAACGCAACGCTGTCGATGGAACTTCGTATCGAGCAGGGCCTTGGCTACGTGGCCGCCGCGGTCGCCCCCAAAGAGGCGATCGGAACCATCCCCGTCGACGCCTTGTTCTCGCCGGTGAAGCGGGTCACCTACGAAGTAGAGCCCACCCGTGTCGGTCAGATGACGAACTACGACCGTCTGATCCTGGACGTCGAGACGAACGGTGCCATGAGCCCCTCCGAGGCTCTATCGGCTGCCGGTTCGACCCTCGTGAACCTGTTCACACTGTTCTCCGACCTCGGTGAGGGCCAAGGTCTGGACCTCGGTCCGGAGCAGGGTGAGGACGAGGTTTCTGGTGTCCTCGCACAGCCGATCGAAGATATGGACCTGACGGTTCGTTCGTACAACTGCCTGAAGCGCGAGGGCGTCACGACCGTCGGTGAGTTGATCCAGAAGTCCGAGGACGACCTGCTCGAGATCCGCAACTTCGGACAGAAGTCCATCGACGAGGTCAAGGCCAAGCTCGAAGACATGGGCCTCGGTCTCTCCAAGAAGGAGTTCTAGGAGCCACTCATGCCGCAGCCAAAGAAGGGTCCCCGCCTAGGTTCTGGACCGAAACACCAGCGCCAGATGCTCTCGAACCTTGCTTCGTCCTTGTTCGAGCACGAGCGTCTTCAGACAACCGAAGCCAAGGCCAAGATGCTTCGACCCTTCGCGGAACGTTTGATCACTAAGGCGAAGACCGGATCGATCCACAAGCGCAGGCAGGTGCTGTCGGTGATCGAGGACCGTGCCATCGTCCACAAGCTCTTCGACGACATCGGACCCCGCTTCGCCGATCGCAACGGTGGGTACACCCGCATCCTGAAGATAGGGCCGCGCAACGGCGACGCTGCGCCCATGGCTCTCATCGAGCTCGTCGAGGAGGGTTCTACCCCGCGCACGACCGAGAACGACGATGCGACGGGCAAGCGTCGTCGTTTGTCTCGTCCCACGCGGCGACGCTCCACTCCGCAGGACAAGCCGGTGCAATCGAAGGCCGCCGAAGCAGCCGCAGCCGGAACCCCCGGCGACGCAGGCGTCGTCGAAGCCCCCGACGAGGTCGTGGAAGACACCACTGCCGCGGCAGAGGAAGCCGCCGAGGCGAGTGCCGAAGCTGCGACCGACGAGGCCGAACAGGCCGAAGATGCCGCCGCACCCGGTGCCGAAGGTG
>JAXDJQ010000137.1:0-7792 GCA_034667565.1 Actinomycetota bacterium | reverse complement strand
CTCCAGCCTCGTCGATCAACGAGACCTCAACACGAGCGCTATCGGAGTACGCGCCACGTCCATCGGTCGCACCCGTGAAGACCAGCGTGGTTGCGTCCTCTCCGGTCGCAGCGATATCGCTCGAGCCAACGAAGGTGTCGTCACCCACGAAGCGCGCCTCGAAGTCGTGCGCACCTTTGTCGAACGGCGCCGATGGGTGGAAGGTCGCGATGCCCCTGGCATTGGTGATCGCGCGCCCGATCTCGTTCCCGTCGGCACTGAACACGATCTCCGCGCCTCCGAGCGCCGTCGGATCATCATGTGATGCCGCGGCGGTCAAGTTCCGAGCAGAACCCGTGCCGGTGACGGTGAGGTCGGTGACTGTCTGTTCCTTCATGATCGTGAAGAACTTCTGAGCCGAGGTGGGGTCGTAGACGCCGGACTCGCCCGCGTAGTGCACGGTCAAGTTGTACATGCCGGGAGATCCGGTCAGGGTTCTAGTGACAGAACCGACCCCGTCTGCACCCGTGGTTGCCGGCCACTGCTCGACGCTATGGGCACCTGTCAGCTCGAACACGAGTCCGGCCCCCACGATCGGATCACCAGACTCGTCCGTCAGCCTGGCGGCGATGGTCGCCGGGTCGCTGTGCTGACCCGCGTCGGCCGAATCATCGGTAAAGGCGAGGGTGGAGGCTTCCGTTCCGGCAACGACGAGCCCGACAGAGTCGCGTGCGACTTCTGCGCCCTCGTTAAGGAGGCGGGCTTCCACCGTGACCTGACCGTTGGGAACATCCGTGAAGGCCTTGGCCCACGCACTCCCGTCGTACGCGTCCACCGCGACCCACTCGTCTGATCCGAGTCGCACCTCGACGGTGAACGGAGAATCGACCGTTTGAGGCGTCGCCTCAACCTCAGTCGAGTCTGGACCTTCGCCGTTCACGTTGTTCGCGGAGACAACGAAGTGATGCTTCATACCGTTCGTGAGGCCGGTCACCGTCGCTGACGTGTCGGTTACCGGCATCGTGTTCGGGTATGGACCGCCAGCGGTCGGACCCCACTTCACCGTGTATCCCGTGATGGCTTCATTACCGTCGTTCGTTGGCGGGTGCCAAGACAGCGAGACCCGACCGTCGCCTGCGAGCGCGCTCACATCGAGAGGTGCCCCCGGTACGGTGCTGAGCCTCGTCGGGGTCGCGCTCACCTCAACAGAGTTCGGACCTTCGCCCTTGGCGTTCGTCGCCGAGACAACGAAGTGGTAGGTCACGCCGTTCGTGAGTCCGTCGATCCTGGCCTGTGTCCCGCTCACCGAGTCGGAGTTCGGGTACGGCCCCCCGGCCTCGGTGCCCCATTTGACCGTGTAGTTGGTGATCGGTGACCCACCATTGGAGGGCGCGGTCCACGAGAGTCCGACCGCACCATCGCTGCCGGTCGCCGCCACACCGGTCGGTGCAGCCGGCGCAGTGGTTTCGAGCTGCGAAGGGTCGTGGATCAGCTCGAGCGAGATACCCGCGTCCTGTCTAGCCATCTGGATAGCGCGCGTCACGGTAGTGCCGGCCGTGTTGTACGGATTCCCCGCTATCAAGCAACAGGACAGGTGCGTGAGCATGCCGAGTGGAGCCAAACCGTCGATCGAGGGCTGCGCCGGAGACACTGTCGCCCCCACGACTGCCGAGCCCGAGTCGCCCTGAGCCGAAGCCATAGCGGCCAACCAGCTTCCCGCGTCCATCCCAGCACCGACCCCCATACGCGCCTTCGTCGGGAACACTTCACCGAGTCCGATCGCGTTGCCATAGTGAGCGACGAACTCACCACCCTCTAACTGGAGTTGGTCAGACGTGTTGGGTCCGCCCCACACAGGGAGATCGGTCCTGATCTCGTCGTGCAAGGCCGGTGGGATCTCGACGATGCCGAAGTCGTTTCCGATGTCGACGCCGCCGGAGGTCTGCCGCGCGTAGGCGAGCTCGCCCAGGTCCCGGGTCGTGCCTGGGTACATGTCGAGGGTCGCCGCGGAAGCCAACGCACTGGCCCCGCCGATGCAGGTGCTGACGCATACACGGACGCGGAGAGTGAGAGCTCGATCCCAGTTGGCATCGGGGCCGTGTGACGAGATCGCGTCGGGAGCAAGGAAGCAGTGTCCCGCGGCGCCGAGGTAGACCTTGCCCGTGTTCGGGTCCCTGAAGATGAAGGCTGCGGTGCAGATGCCCACGTACTCGCCATCGTCCGCCGGGTCGATGAAGTTCGTGATCAGCGTCGAACCCGGTCCGATACCGATGCTGTCGCCTGGAACCGGAGGACCATGGCTGGTGACTTTCAGGTGATCGGCAGGGATGATCTTGACCGCGCGCTTCCACTGCGTCGACGAACGGCTGCCCTGAGCTTGACCACCTGCCTGCCTCCCTGTGCCGCTGGTGGTGCCCTCGACGACGAAGTCGGACTCCACTTCGGCGCCGTCGCTCGGCGAGGTGATGTTGATCTCGAACTGGGGACCCACCGGGTCCACCGTGATGGTGATGTTGTCCTCACCTAGGAGTGAGTCGTCGGCGTCGTACCAACGCGCGGTGATGGTGTGCTCGCCCGAGAGTCCGCTCAGGTTCGCAGGAACGGTCCACTGCGCCGAGGGCGAACCGGCATCGGTAGTGATCGCCGAACTGCCGGCAAGGGTCGAGCCGTCGACGTAGATCTCAACACGCTCGCCCGATGGCGCAGTCGCTACCGAGACCGGAGCGGTCGCAGCGGCCTGCTGCCCTGTGCCGTCTGTAACCGTGAGAGAGATCGAATGGTTGCCCGCGGATGAGAACGTGACCGTCGTGTTACAGGCGCTCGCGTTAGCGAAGGTCGCACCGCCAGGCGCGGTCCACGCGCACGAGTACGGCGCGGTGCCGCCCGTCGCGCTGCCGCTGATGGATATCGGCGCGTTCACTGCACCGGAGTACGGGCCACCCGCGCTCGCGGAAAGAGCCGACACGCCACCACCGAAGGTGTACTTACGTCCCTGTTGTGCGGGCGCGGAGTCAACCCCCAGCGTGAACCGGCCTCGCATCGCCAGGGCCGAATCGGCGCTGAGGCTCTCCAGTGAGTCACCCGGTTGCGGGTCCTTCAGTGCAGAACGCGGCACCGCGTACCACACGATGTCCGTGTCAGAGCTAACCGACAGGAGCTGTAGATCGGCGACCTTCAAGAAGCTGTTGCCGGTCGCACTGGAGTACAGAACCTGCAGCTCGCCACGGTGGGCCGTCTCCGCTCCCGGGTTCAGGCCGTTGAAACCGACCGGACTGAGCATCCCTTGCACGCGGAGCGCGGTGTACGTGCCGGCGGCCGGGACGCCGAATGCCGTCTTCGGGTCCGCCACCCAGTCGGGCTTGAAGTTCACGTGATAAGCCGCGAACGCGGTCGAGTTGGGGTCGGCAGGGATGTCGACGAGCTTCATGCCGACGTAAAGGAAATCGTCATCGTTCTCGAACCACGCGGCTTCGACGTCCAAGTGGTCGGCAGGCACACCGGCGCCAGGGTTCGTCAGCTGCGCGACATCACCTGTCGTATCGACGACCTCGGGGTCCTCAGGCACCTGTGAAGGTGCAGCCGCGGGCGTGGCCGTCAATGCCGCGGTCGGTGAGACGCTCCCGTGCCGGCCTGCACTCCAGGTCGACTCCAGCCCTTGCTTTCCACCGAGTGGCACCAAGTAAGGCATCGCTCGCTTCAGCCGAGCGCGCGATCCCTGGTCACCTTCTCCCGGCGGAGTGCCGGCGGCATCGGTGTTGGCAACGATGTCGAAGGCCTTGAGGCATTCGGGGATGCCGCTGGGCACCACCAGGTTCTCCAACGGTCCCACCCCGTGGCATGACCACCGCCCATCCTTCGTGTATTGCAAAGTTGTGTAGTAGCGCCCGATATCCGAGGGAAGGGCGGCGGATCCCACGCAATCGAAGCCGTTCGGCGCGGTCAGATCACCGTCTTCCATCGTGACACAAGGGAACGTCTCGACCAGCTCACCTGCCGTGTTCCATATGTGCCATTTGAAGGTGTCTCCCGACGGCGCTACCGCACCGTTCGCGTCCTCAGTGAAGCGCGTGTGGAACGTGACCGACTCGCCCGGCAAGAACTTCGGTGCAGGGTCAACGGCAGATGCCGCAATCGCTGCAAGCTCGTTCGCCGCGAGCAGTGGGTTCGCGTCGGCGAACATCGTGATGCCACCGTTTATCGACCCGTCGGGCTCAGGGATCCCGCTCGGTGTGGAAACCGTGACCTGGACACTATCCAGTGCGGTGCTCGTCCCGTCGGTGGCTTCGCCGAAGACGGTGAAACTACCGTCGTCCGTCCACGTGAGCTCAACTGAGCACCCATCCGCGGACTCGTTCGCGCGCGCGGGTGACCCCTCGGCCGTGATGTTGCAGGTGAGGTTTCCTTGAGCGTTTGTCGCCGTAAGCGAATAGGTCGCCGCGCTTCCATTCGATACGTCGGTCGGACCTGACAGGTCCGCGCTGAGGGCTTGGCTGCCTCCCTCACGGTCGGCGATACCGCCCACCTCGACGACACCCTCGGAAACAGTGGCGCCATCGTTGGGGCTAGTGATGTTCAACGCGGGTTGGCCGACCGGACCGTCGCCTCGGATCTTCGACCCTGAGTTTTGGACCACGACACGCGTTTCCGCGCCGTTGCTCTGACCCGTCACGCCGTCACATCCCGTGCTACTGGGGCACCCGTATGTGTAGGAGATGACCGCGCTTCCGTCGGAAAGGTTATCGACCCCGATGAAGTCCACGAGGTTGCGGTTGGGGCAAGCCGGTGCCCCGGTGATCGGCAGGCCGGCGGTCGAGATGCATCCGGTCTGCACCGCATGCTGATCTGCCTGCGCGTGGGTCCAGCTCTTGCCGCCGTCAAGCGTCTGGCTCATCCAGAGATGCCATTGGTTGGGCGGAGCAACGTGGTCGGGGTCTGGGCCGGCATCGGTACCGAGGTACACGACGTTGGCCTTGCCGCCTTCTCCGGCGTCGACCCACGCGAGGGCGGCCGTCTTCAATGCCGGGTTACTGGCCGAGCCTTCTCCCGCCACGATCGTCACAGGGTCGGTCCAGGCGCCGTCCTCCGGACGGTAGGAATAGATGAGGTCCCCGTTCGCCCGGGTGCTGGTTACATGAAGACCACCGTCGTCATCTACCGAGATGACAGGGAAGAGGTTGGTGTTGTTGCGGTGGCCCGTGACCTGCTCTTCGACCCACGTGATCCCGCCGTCGTAGGAGCTGTACACGCGCAGGTCGCCGCTCTCCAAGCAGTCGACGATGTGAAGGGACCCGTCCTCTTGGTCGACATCGAAGAAGCCGCGATCGCACCAGAGGATCCCGTCACTCGCTATCGCCTGGAACGGCGTAGTGAAGTCGAAGTGCGGGGGCTGTGCTGGCGCAACCTGTGTCGATCGTGCGAGGAAACCGCCCGCCGGGATCTGGTTGGCGATCATGTACAGATACTCGGCCCCCGGAAGGATGCTGCCGTCGGGGAGCACCGCGGGGCCCGTCTGGAGCCACTGACGATCGTGAGCTGGCAGCCCGCAGTTCGCGTCGTCGCGCATCCAGTCGTTGACGGCGGCGCCACCCGAGCCATCGTCATCCCAGAAGAACTGCTCGCATGCGAGCTCCATCAGCTCGGTCTTGTAGACCCGTTCCGGGTTCGGGCCACCCGGATAAGCCCACGCCATGTCACTGTCACCGGAAAGAGCGAGGCTCGTTCCAATCTCGCCCGTCCAGTTGTTGCCCCCGTCATCTGAACGCCATGCGGATTCGAACGCGTGCACGAACACCCGGTCGCCGGAGGTATCGCCCCCAGCGAGATCGTTGCGCTGTACCCGCACTCCGGGCTCGCCGTGTCGAGCACCCTTCAGCTCGACCGGCGACCCGAAGCCGAGGCCTGCGGCCGTCGCGGTAGAGATGAAGGGTGGGGCGGCCGTCATCAACAACGCCACGCTGATCAGCGTGGCGAAGCGCTTCGACGCTCGCGCCGAGAGGGATAGGAACGGCGGGTCGAAGCGACCCGGGCGTGGCGAGACAGACATCGATGTCCTCCCTGATAGAGAAAAGGCCGGGCCGGACGACGCCCGCGAGAGCCCGCCGGTAGCGGGTGGGTTCGACCCATTTGGGCCAACTCCTGCCACTCGATCAGCTATCCGAGCAAAATTTCTAGTCGAACCGCTGCCTGGGCTAGATCAACGGCCACGGTAAGGGGCGATCCGTACCGGGGGCCGGGAATCGATCCTCGACGAGAAGGGCCTCGACCCGCTCCAGCGTGGCCCTCGCCTCGGCCACCGAGAGGATCGTGGCGAGCTCGGTCTTGAGATCCCCTCGACCGGACAGTTGCGAGCCGAGCTTCTCGAGGGTTCCTCGCACGTCTGCGGTCAGAGGCTCGTCGGCGAAAGCCCAGATGACCGTCCGGAGCTTGTCCTCGGCGTGGAACGTCAGCCCGTGATCGACGGCCCACAAGCGTCCCGCACCATCCTCGAGCACGTGCCCGGACTTGCGATCGGCATTGTTGATGACCGCATCGAACGCGGCGAAGGCGGCGAACTCGTCGAGCCGATCGTGCATCAGCGTGAAGTAATGCTTCTCGGGATCGTGCTCGACGAACAGCTGCATCGAGCCTTTGCCCATGGGCCCGTCCGAGCGGAGGACCGTCACGGGCACCAGATCCCATCCGGATGCATCGCTCACCATGAAGGCTGCCCTCTCCCGCGCCGCGAGCGAGCCGGGAGGAAAATCCCACAAGGGCCGCTCTCCGCGCGCCGGCTTGTAGACGGCCAGCCGCTCCTCGTCGTCGAACCTGACCCGAGCAAGGAAGGTGTAGTTCGACGAGTAAGGAAGCAGGCCGAGAACCTCCACCTCGCCGGTCGCGAGGATCTCCAGATCGGTGGGCAGCTAGAGCTCCGGTGCCTCGGCCACGTGATGTCCGTTGGAAGCGGGGCACTTGTGACCGGCCGGATCCATCGGGAGCCCGCACAACTGGCAGATAGGTCTTCCTTCGTTCACGACCGCGATCGCATGAAGGATGAACGAACGCGCCTGGTCGCGACGTAGGGACAAGCGCGCGGCCCCCGCGTCATCCAATGGTGTCTCATCCTCCTCGTCCGGTTCGGGTTGGACCTCCTCGAGCAAGACGATGACCCTGTCTTCATCCTCGTCGTATGCGAGGCCCATGTTGCCGACGCGCCATTGGGGCTCAGGATCGACCACCTGCAAGGCGGGGTCACGGGATGCCCCTGCACTCTTGATCGTGTCGTCAGAGTCGATCATCAACAAGATGTCCCGCATACGTTCCGCGAGAACGGTTACCTGTTGCTTCTCTAGAACGAACGAGATCGCGCCTTCCTCGGTCCGTGCCTGCAGGAAGAACACCCGGCGTCCGGGCTCGCCGATGTAATCGGCCGTGAAGACGTCGGGCGCCTGCTCGATGTTCACGACCCCTCCGGGACCAGGGGGCAGTTGTTCAACGCAAGGATGTGGGGGCCGTGCTCGGTGAGCGAGAGGACGGATACCGACGCCGGCCCGATGACGATCCGCTGGAAAAGGTCGATGTGCACTCCTAGGTAATGCGCCGCGATCAGCTTGATCACGTCACCGTGTGAAACACAACAGACCTTGCCCTTCGGATGGGCCTCGTGGATCTTCTCGATCTCGGTTACCGCTCGGGCTTGGACCTCGCGCAGGTTCTCCCCATCCGGGAATCGAGCCGCGGACGGGAACCGTTGAACCGTGTCCCACAACTTCGTCTTCATCAGGGATTTAAGGGGGCGGTTAGTCCACCCTCCGTACTGCACCTCGCCGATGCCGCG
>JAXDJQ010000136.1:0-10989 GCA_034667565.1 Actinomycetota bacterium | reverse complement strand
GGCTCATCTCCCCGGCATGACCGCATCCAAGACATCCCTTCCGGTGCTCGGCGTACCGGTTGAGTCGAAGTCACTGAAAGGGATGGACTCGCTGCTTTCCATCGTCCAGATGCCTGCTGGGGTCCCGGTCGGCACGTTGTCGATAGGGAGATCCGGTGCGGTCAATGCCGCTTTGCTGGCGGCGCGAGTCATCGCTCTTGAAGATGGGTCAGTTCGCGCAGCCGTCGAAGACTTCATAGCGAAACAGACGTCCGACGTTCTCGCGAACCCCGACCCTGCCGGCTAGGACTTCGGCTGTGCGCGTCGGCATCGTGGGAGGCGGCCAGCTTGGCCGCATGCTCGGACTCGCCGGCATCCCGCTCGGTTGCAGCTTCACGTTCCTGGATCCCTCCGAAGACGCCGGGGCCGGTTCCGTCGGGTCCCTCCTCGTGGGTGCGTATGACGATGACGCGCGCCTTGCGGAACTGTCTCAGAGGAGCGACGTCGTCACCTATGAGTTCGAGAACGTTCCTTCTGCGGCAGCGGCGCGCGTCGATACCTCGGTCCCCGTCCTTCCGCCGCCGCGTGCTCTGGAGCTGACCCAAGACCGGGCCAGTGAGAAGGAGCTGCTGCAGACGTGCGGCATCTCGGTCGCGTCTTATCGCCTGGCTTCTGGTGAGGGTCCCCTGAAGACTGCCGTAGAAGAAGTCGGCTTCCCGTGCATCGTCAAGACGCGGCGTGAGGGGTATGACGGCAAGGGCCAGGTGGTGCTCCGTTCCGCCACGGACCTCGACGGGATGGACCTAGAGATGCGCGGCCGCGACCTGTTGGTGGAAGAGATGGTCGATCTCCGCCGGGAGTTGTCGATCATCGGGGTGCGTGGCAAGGATGGCGAGGTTGTCATCTACCCACTGGTGGAGAACCTCCACCACGAGGGGATCCTCAGGGTGTCGCGGGCCCCGGCGCCGGACGTGGAAACCCTCGAACAACCTGCCGAGCGAGCGGTACGAGCATTGATGGACGAGCTTGGATACGTCGGGGTCCTCACGGTGGAGCTGTTCGAGACCAGCGAGGGCGATCTTTTGGGCAATGAGATGGCGCCGCGGGTGCACAACTCGGGACACTGGACGATCGAGGGTGCGGAGACGAGCCAGTTCGAGAACCACATCCGTGCGGTGACGGGGCTACCCCTCGGATCTACCGAACCCCGCGGTTTCAGCGCGATGGTCAATCTGATCGGTGAGTTGCCCGATCCCTCCCAGGTGCTCACCGTTCCGGGGGCGCACCTGCATCTGTACGGAAAGCAGCCGCGACCAGGCCGGAAGGTGGGTCACATCACCCTTCGGCACGACTCGCGCGGCGAGGTCGTGGAGGGCCTTTCGCGACTTGAAGGCCTACGCGGGGTCTACCTAGGAAGCTCCGGCACGACCTCTCTTTAGTATGGGTGCGTGATACCCCGTTATTCGAGGCCCGAGATGGCCTCCATCTTTTCGGAGCGAGCGAAGTTCTCTCGCTGGCTCGAGGTCGAGATCCTCGCGGTCGAGGCGCGCGTACGGCTTGGCGAGGTGCCCGTCGATGACCTCACCGAGATCAAGGAGAAAGCCGCGTTCGATGTCGAGCGGATCGCCGAGATCGAGGCGCTTCGTCACCACGACGTCGTCGCGTTTGTAGAGAACGTAAGAGAGAACGTCGGGCCCGCGGGCCGTCATATCCACTTCGGGATGACGTCCTCGGACGTGCTGGACACCGCCACTGCCGTCGCGCTCAGAGACGCAGGCGATCTCCTTGTTGAAGAGGTCGGTCGGTTGACGCAGGTGATCCGGACCAAAGCCCTCGAGCACCGCGACACCTTGATGCCGGGCCGGACCCACGGTGTTCACGCAGAACCCACGACGTTCGGTCTGAAGCTTGCCAACTGGGCCTTCGAGCTGGCGCGGGACCGGGACCGCTTACGACGAGCCCGAGACGGGGTCGCGGTCGGCAAGCTCTCCGGTGCGGTTGGTTCGTACTCTCAGCTCCCTCCCGACGTCGAGGCATACGTGTGCGATCGGCTGGGCCTGCAGGTCGAGGATTCAGCAACCCAGGTCGTCTCCAGGGACCGTCACGCCGAGTTCCTCGGGGCTATCGCTACGACGGGCGCCTCTTTGGAACGCTTCGCACAAGAGATCCGCCATCTCCAACGCACAGAGGTGCGGGAAGCCGAGGAACCCTTCGCGGAAGGGCAGAAGGGCTCCTCTGCGATGCCTCACAAGAGGAACCCGATCGTCTGCGAGCGGATCTGCGGTTTGGCGAGGTTGTTACGCGCTTATGCGATGACCGGTTACGAGAACGTGGCGTTGTGGCACGAGAGGGACATCTCGCACTCTTCGGTAGAACGCGTGACGTTCGAAGATTCGTGCACCCTCCTCGACTACATGCTCGACAAGATGCGGTGGGTGGTCGAAGGGCTCCGGGTGTTTCCGGACCGCATGAAAGAGAATCTGGACGCGTCATATGGCCTGCTCAATTCCCAGACGGTGCTGACCGCACTACTCGAGAAGGGCACGTTGCAACGCGAGGACGCCTATGCGCTCGTCCAACGGAACGCGATGGCTGCATGGGAAGAAGGTCGCCCATTCCTCGAGCTCCTGAAATCGGATCCCGAGGTGACCAAGCACCTGGATCCTGTCGAAATCGAAGGATGCTTCGACCCGGCGCGTTATCTTCGTGAGGCGCACGTGATCTTCGACCGATTGGAGTCCCTGTAGTCATGCCGGACGTCACCCACGTCGGCTCGGGCAAGGTACGTGAGCTTTTCGAAGTGGGGGGCTACCTGCTCCTGGTGGCTTCGGATCGGATCAGCGCCTACGACGTCGTCCTCGACCGCCCCATCCCGGACAAGGGCAAGGTCCTCACCGGTCTCTCTCACCACTGGTTCGAGGTAATGGGCGATGTGTGTCCCAATCACCTCGTTTCCATCAAAGGAGAGGACCTCCCCGACGTAGGGGTAGAGGATCTTCCGGGTCGCGCCATGCTCTGCACGAGGGCCGATCCATTGCCTATCGAGTTCGTCGTGCGGGGTTACCTCTCTGGCTCGGGTTGGCGTGAGTATCGGGAGACCGGTGAGATCTGTGGCCACCGCTTGCCGGCCGGGTTGGTGGAGTCGGATCGACTGCCCGAACCGATCCTGACCCCCGCTACCAAGGCGGTTTCCGGGCATGACGAGAACATCACCGAGGAACAAGCTGCCGAGATCGTGGGCAAAGGCGTCTACGACACTGCGAGGGCCTACGCCTTAACCATCTACGAGAAGGCCGCGGGTCTGGCCGCCGGCCGAGGCGTGATCATCGCGGACACCAAGTTCGAATTCGGCCTGCATGATGGTGACGTGATGCTGATCGACGAGGTACTGACGCCAGACTCGAGTCGTTTCTGGCCCGAGGACTCGTATCAACCCGGCGGTAGCCAACCTTCCTTCGACAAACAGTACGTGCGCGATTGGTTGGACGCTTCAGGATGGAACCACACGCCCCCACCGCCCCATCTCCCCGATGAGGTAGTTGCTGCCACTCGGGAGCGATACGTCGAGGGATACGAGAGGGTGTCGGGCCGGTCGTTCGCCTCATGGCTCGAGGAGGCATGCGGATGACGGCCGCGCAAGTGACTGCATCCGGACGCGTTCAAGCATCCGCGCAACTAGGTCTCGCATTGCGTTCGGTTCTGCTGAGCCCTCGTGCCGGTTTCTCGGATGTGTTCGGCGTCGCGCGCCGGCGCGAGCAGACGGGCACCCGCCCGGCGGAGGGTGTTGCCCCGTACATCCTGGCTGGTCTCGGCGGGAGCGCATTGATGCTGCTCTGGTTGAAGCTTGGAAGCCTCTTGGGGATCAGGGACGTCGCTGCGGTGGAGTTCCGGTGGGCTTACCTGGTTGTCGCCGCCATCGCGGGAGCTCTCCTGGCCCTCGTCGCGCAGCTCATATGGGGTTATGTCGGAGCGGCAGTCGTACGTGCGACCGGTGAGCACACGTCGGCGCGTGACATGCGAGTCGTGTGGGGGGCGAGCGCCTTCCCGCAGATCATCGGCCTCGCGTTGTTGCTGCCTCTTGATCTATTGATCGTTGGTCCCGATACGTTTACCAGCGAGAAGCTCGTGGATCCCTTGTCCACGGGGTGGGCTGCACTGTCGATCGCGTTCTCGTTGAGCCTCGCGGTGTGGTCCCTATTCATCTTCGTCAGAGGGGTGGAGGTTGCTGCGTCGGTCTCCTTCATCAAGGCAGTCATGATCTCGTTCGTAGGTGTTCTTGTGCTTGCAGCGATCGTCGCCGGTTCGGTTGCAGGGGCCGGCGCTCTCGGAGGAGCCAGCTGATGTCCTTCATCGCTAATGTGAACGTGATGTTGAAAGAGGGGATCGCCGATCCTCAAGGTCAGACCATCG
The DNA here is from genome assembly GCA_034667565.1 of Actinomycetota bacterium. GTDB lineage: Bacteria > Actinomycetota > CADDZG01 > CADDZG01 > WHSQ01 > JAXDJJ01. The sequence continues at coordinate 6,600 of JAXDJQ010000136.1, read as the reverse complement.
AGCGAGCGCTTCCTGCGCTTGGATTCTCGGGCGTGGGTGACGTCAGGGTCGGGAAACGCATACGCCTTGCGGTTGATGCGGCCGACGAGAACGAGGCCCGAGAGCGAGTGGAGCAGATGTGCGAACGCTTGTTGTCCAACCCGGTGATCGAGAGCTTCGAGGTGACACTCGAGTCGTGACTACCCAGGTAGGGATCGTCGTTTTCCCCGGTTCGAACTGCGAGCAAGATTGCGAGAAGGTCTTCCGAGACCTTGGGGCCGAGCCGGTGATGGTGTGGCACGCGGACGAGACATTGCCGGACGTCGATATCGTCGTTCTTCCTGGTGGTTTCGCACATGGCGACTATCTGCGGACGGGCGCGTTGGCTCGTTTCTCCCCGATCATGGCCGCCGTGCAAACGCATTCACGGGCCGGTGGGTTGACGATCGGCATCTGCAATGGCTTCCAGGTGTTGTGCGAGGCGGGGATGTTGCCGGGAGCTCTGCGCAAGAACGCGGGTCTCAAGTTCCTCTGCAAGTGGGTGGATCTGGAGGTAGCGAACCCCGATACTCCATTCACGGCCCGCACCTCATCGGGCCAGAGACTACGCATACCTATCAACCATTTCGAAGGTAACTGGTACTGCGAAACCGATGTCTTGCGAGAGCTCCATGGGAATGGCCAGATCGTTCTCCGGTACGCGGATAATCCGAACGGTTCGCTCGATTCGGTCGCCGGTATCGCGAACCGCGACTTCACGGTCTTCGGTCTCATGCCACATCCCGAGCGCGCCTGCGAGGCGATCCTCGGTTCCGAAGACGGTCGCTTGATCCTGGGATCGATGCTCGATCACGTCTCGCCGAAGGTAGGGGTGTGACGGTAACGACGTCGCTGCATCGTGAGCTCGGTCTCACCGATGATGAGTACGACCAGATCACCGCGCGGCTGGGACGGGATCCCAGCTACACCGAACTTGCGATGTTCTCGGTCATGTGGAGCGAGCACTGCTCGTACAAGTCAAGTCGCGTGCATCTCAAGAAGCTTCCGACCGAGGGTGCTCACATCTTGGTCGGTCCTGGTGAAGGTGCGGGGATCATCGAGGTAGCACCCGGCGTCGCAGTCGCATGGAAGGCGGAGTCCCACAATCATCCGTCATTCGTCGAACCTTTCAACGGTGCTGCAACCGGAGTTGGTGGGATCGTCCGCGACATCCTTTCTATGGGGGCGCGACCGATCGCGCTGCTCGACCCGTTGCGATTCGGCCCCCTCGATGATCAGAGAACGCGTTATCTCGTGGATGGCGTCGTGCACGGGATCTCTTCGTACGGGAATTCGATCGGTGTTCCAACCGTCGGTGGGGAAGCCGTGTTCGAGGAGTGTTACGCCGAGAACAACCTCGTCAATGTTGCCTGCCTGGGTGTTATCGAGGACAGATTGATGCATGGCCGTGCTGAAGGGCCGGGCAACCTTGCGATCCTTATCGGGTCCTCGACCGGTCGTGACGGGATCGGCGGCGCGAGTGTGCTCGCATCCGCGGAGTTCGACGAAACATCGTCCGAGAAACGACCATCCGTTCAGGTAGGCGATCCCTTCGCAGAGAAGCTATTGATCGAGGCGTGCTTGGAGATGATCTCCGCCGGCCTGGTCGTCGGTCTGCAGGACCTGGGAGCCGGGGGTATCTCGTGCCCGACTTCCGAGATGACCTCTAAGGCTGGTACCGGGATGCGGGTCGACCTCGACAAGGTTCATCGCCGCGAACCGGGGATGGAGCCATTCGAAGTGATGATCTCGGAGTCGCAAGAGCGGATGTTGGCCGTTGTCGAGCCGGGCCGGGCCCAGGAGGTTCTCGCGCTCTGTGCCAGGTGGGGTATCGACGCGAACGTGATCGGAGAGGTTGTGGCATCCGATCGGGTCGAGATCGTCAGTGAGGGGACCGTGGTCGCCGACGTGCCGGCCCATGCTCTTGCCGAAGAAGGTCCGGTGTATGACCGGCCGCTCGCGCGGCCCCCCTGGATCGATGAGTTGCAGGCCGCTCCGAACGGTGCCGCAGAACCCGCATCGCTGGACCAGGCTTTCGGTGCACTTCTCTCCTCGCCCAACATCGCGAGCAAGCGATGGATCTGGGAGCAGTACGACCACATGATCTTCCTGGGGACCTTGCTGGGCCCGGGGGGCGACGCGGCAGTGATCCGGCTGCCCGGAACAGAGGTGCGAGTTGCGATCACTGCCGATGGTCCCGGTCGCTATTGCTATCTCGATCCCTACGAGGGCGCCCGTCTGGCCGTCGCGGAGGCGGCTCGTAACGTCGCCTGTGTAGGAGCAACGCCCCTCGCGATAACGAACTGCCTTAATTTCGGGAACCCCGAAAAAGAAGAGGTCATGTGGCAGTTCTCCGAGGTGATCCGCGGAATGAAGGATGCGTGCACCGCGTTGGGGACACCTGTGACGGGCGGGAACGTTTCCTTCTATAACGAAACCAAAGGCCGAGCCATCTATCCAACCCCTGTGATCGGGATGCTTGGTTCGATGCCAGGGTCGGCGCGTGTTCAGGGCTCCGCGTTCCGCGCCGAGGGCGAGGCGATCGTTCTGCTGGGCACCACCGACCCGTCCGATCTGGGCGGTAGCGAGTTCGCCAAAATTGTTCACAACACCGTTGGGGGAACTCCACCCCATCTGGACATGCAAGCCGAGAAGGCCTTGATCGCATTCCTTGCCGACGCGAATCACCTGATCACGTCTGCTCATGACCTTTCCGCCGGGGGCCTGGCGATCTCTCTGGCCGAGAGCGCGATCACCGGCAGCATCGGATTCGAGCTCGAGGATGCGGGTCGCGACTATCGAGCTCTTTTCTCCGAGTCACCATCGCGTGCGATCGTCACTTGCTCGCGTGCCGATGTCACCGAAGTCATCGGTGCTGCTCAGCGGGCTGGCACGGTCGCAGAGGTGATCGGGACGGTCGGAGGGGGATCTCTCGAGTTCGGTTCGTTCTCTTTGTCCCTTGCATCGGCTGTAGATGCGTTCGAAGGCAGTCTTCCGAACACCCTCTCAAGTAGCATCGGGTAACGATGGCAGGAGAAGCGCGGGACGCCTGTGGCGTAGTCGGCATCTATGCGCCGGGTGAGGACGTAGCTCGGCTGACTTACTACGCCCTGTACGCCCTCCAACATCGGGGGCAGGAGGCTGCAGGCATCGCGATCTCCGATGGTCAGACGATCGTCGTCTACAAGGAGCTCGGCCTCGTTTCTCAGGTGTTCGATGAGACCGTGTTGCGCAGCTTGCGCGGGGGCCTGGCGATCGGGCATACCAGGTACTCAACGACTGGTTCAACAACCTGGGAGAACGCGCAACCTTCCTTCAAGTCCTCTCCGACCGGTCAGATCGCCCTTGCTCATAACGGGAACCTCGTTAACTCGGTCGAATTGAAGGACTCTCTCGCTGCCGCCGGAGGAGACCCGACCCCAACCAGTGCGAGGCTCGCGTCGTCCTCCGATACCGATCTGGTTGCAGCGCATATCGCTCGAGCGAACGAAGGTGACACCAAGCAGGCGATCCTCGAGGTACTACCGAAACTGTCGGGAGCCTTCTCGTTCACGATGATGGACGAGGGGAGACTCTTCGGCGCCCGCGACCCCCATGGCTTCAGACCTCTTTGCATAGGTGCACTGGCCGACGGGCAATGGGTACTGGCGTCGGAGACCTGCGCGCTGGATCTTCTCGGTGCTCGTTTCATCCGAGATGTGGAACCCGGTGAGCTAGTCGCGATCGACGGTTCGGGTATCACGAGCGACACCTTCGCCCCGGTGACTCCCGCTGCATGTGTTTTTGAACACGTCTACTTCGCTCGTCCCGACTCCGCCCTCATGGGTCAGAACGTCTACGCCACGCGTTTTCGGATGGGCGAGAGATTGGCCCAAGAGTCTCCAGTTCAAGCAGAGCTCGTGATGCCTGTGCCGGATAGTGGAGTTCCTGCCGCACAGGGTTTTGCCGCGAAGTCCGGCATCCCCTACGGCGAAGGTTTCGTGAAGAATCGGTACGTAGGTCGAACGTTCATCCAGCCAACGGAATCGATGCGCAAGCAGGGGATCAGGATGAAGCTGAATCCTTTGCGCGAGGTGATCGAGGGTCGTCGGCTAGTTGTGGTCGATGACTCGATCGTTCGCGGCCCAACGTCCGGCCACCTCGTGCAGATGCTTCGAGAGGCAGGCGCGCGTGAGGTCCACCTCCGCATCTCCTCACCTCCCATCAAATGGCCATGCTTCTACGGGATAGACATGCCCAATCAGGATGAGTTGATCGGGTCGCGCATGGACGTCGAGGGCATCCGGGCTCACGTCGGAGCGGACTCGCTCGCCTATCTATCTCTCGAGGGCATGCTCAACGCGACGCAGATCCCGACCGACGGGTTCTGTACAGCTTGCTTCTCTTCTAACTACCCCATCCCCATCCCAGCCCATGAGTTGCGCAACAAGCACGTTCTCGAAGACGTCGAGTCTCCTGAGCCAACTCGGGCGCCATGGCCTTCCGGAAGCGCCTAGGTCCCGAAGGCAGCGCGACAGATTTTGCTCGGGCCGCTGGGATAAAGCCGCTAGACCAGGGACCCATCACCCTTTCCCAGGTCGACCGACGTAGGACGCAGCTGTACAGCATCTCGCTGTTCGTGATGCTTGCGCTTACTTCGACCGTCGCCCTCTACTACCTCGCGTACGAACGCTTACCGGAGTCACTGCGATTGGAGTCCCTCTCTTCCTATGTGGTGGGGGTTCTCTTCGGCGGGCTACTGCTTTCGTTCCTCGTTTACATCCTCGACAAAGAGCAGCGCCTCCGGCGAGTCGCAAGCCTCTTGATCGAGGAGCGGATCCTCTCGACCGCTCTCTCGAACCGGCTTTCCGAGATCTCTGCACTCTCGGAGGTTGGGAAGGCGATCAATACGACGCTCGATCTAACCGACGTGCTGAACCTGATCCTGTCGTCTGCCTTGGAGCTGCTGGGAGGAACCGAAGGCTCCATCATGCTGATCGAGGACGACGGGAAGCATCTTCAAGTTGTCAGCTATCACGGGCCTCGGGTCGAAACAGTGATGAAGGGCCGCGGAGAGGTTGGCCAAGGGATCGCAGGCACGGTTGCGGAAAGCCGACAGGCGATGTTGATCCAAGGCGATCGAGTCGACCCGACCCTCGGCGCGAAGGGCCATCCCGAGCGCGGGATCAGCTCTGCGATGAGCGTTCCGCTGGTCCGCAACGATGAGCTACTGGGCGTGCTGAATCTGAACGAAACCGAAGGCCACAGGATCTTCGGTCAACAGGACTTGAACGCCCTCGGGCTGTTCGCGGAACATGCTGCGATCGCGATCGGAAACGCGAGCATCTACGAGAAGGAGCGAGAAACGGTAGCTCGTCTCGAGGAGCTGGATCAGCTGAAGAGTGACTTCGTCGCGAGTGTCTCGCATGAGTTGAAGACACCCCTGACCGCGATCATCGGTGCGGCTAAGACCGTGAGTCGCAAGGGAAAGGACATGGATCCCGAGAATCACGCTCGGTTCATGGAGATGATCGAGCGTCAGGGAAGTCGGTTGCTGCGCCTGGTCGAGGACGTTCTAACGACATCTCAGATCGAATCGGGCCGTCCGATGAAGCGGGTGCTCGTGGATCTTCGCAGCGCGGGTGAGGAAGTCATCGAGCAACTTCTTCAGACGAACGTAGGTGCCGGTCGCAACGTCGAACTGTTCGCTGAACCGGACAAACCCCAGATTTGGGGCGACTCGATCGCGTTGCAACAGATCATGACAAACCTCGTGGAGAACGCTCTCAAGTATTCGGGTGAGTCGTCGAGAGTAATGATGACGGTTAAGGAGTCGACCGAGGAAGGCGTCATAGAGGTACGTGACACGGGGATCGGCATCTCTAAAGAGGGCTTGCAGGTCATCTTCGACCGTTTCCATCAGGTCGATTCGTCATCTACGCGCAAGGTCGGCGGGTTCGGCTTGGGGTTGTTCATCGTGAAACAGCTAGTGGACGCGCACGGAGGCTCTATCGAAGTGGAAAGCAGCGAAGGGGTCGGGACAAAGTTCACGGTCCATCTACCGAAGCGTTCTAGCGATCGAGGCCAGCTCAACGCAGATGGGTGAGACACCTAAGGTGCTCATCGCTGATGACGAACCCGCCTTGAGGTCACTGCTCAAGACGAATCTCACTTTCGAAGGGTTCGAGACCGTCACCGCGAGCAACGGGCAAGAGGCGCTCGAGAGGATCAAAGAAGAAGCGCCCGACGTTGTTCTGCTGGACGTGATGATGCCGGTGATGGACGGTTGGCGCGTCCTCGAGGAACTGTCCAAGAATGAGAACCGGCACACCAAAGTGATCCTGGTAACCGCGAAGGCCTCAAGCGAGGCGCAGCTACAAGGCTGGGAGCTTGGGTGCGATGAATATCTGACGAAGCCATTCGATCTGGACGTGATGATCGAACGGATCGTCGAGGTGACGAATAGGGATCAGGCTTCAACCGTTGAGCGTCGAGAGCAGAGGATCAAGGAGCTAAGGCTCGACGACGCTTAACGATCTCTTCCGACCAACGCGCTAACCTCGCTTCATGGTCGTCGACTACACCGTGGATGAAGATGTTGGG
>JAXDJQ010000135.1:0-8050 GCA_034667565.1 Actinomycetota bacterium | reverse complement strand
AAGCTCCCCCGCAAACCCGGTGGAAAGAAAAAGCCCTCCTAAGAAAGGCGAGGGCTCGACCCTGATTCCCTGCAGCGCAACTGGCCCTCGCCTTTTCCGCCGCTGCGCGGCTCCTTAAAAGGCGAGGGCCCCCTCGTTTCCGAGAGGGCCCCCAGACCTGGAGCTGGCCTTTAAGCCGGATCCTGTCCCGCCGCTTTCACGACGGGGGTGGCCATCCATCTGCGACGAACGTTGCCGTTCGCCTGTAGCGACCTACCCGGGGGTTATAGAGCGGGCCACTCGCCCCCTGCTTGGTCTTGCTCCGGACGGGGTTTACCTAGCCGCACCGGTCACCCGATGCGCTGGTGAGCTCTTACCTCACCCTTTCACCCTTACCGGCAAGCCTTATCTCGAGAGACGAGGCTTGCAGGCGGTCTTCTCTCTGTTGCACTTTCCACGGCTCACGCCGCCTGGCACTTTCACCAGCGTCCTGCCCTACGGAGTCCGGACTTTCCTCGACCCTCTTGCGAGGACCGCGGCCACCCGGCCTGCTCCTTCATCCATTATGAACGTCTCCCCGACGGCCGTCTTCCCCCTTATCTCAGCCCGAGGGCAACCCGTCCGGGGGTGTCGCCAGCCAATCGAACATCGCCCCGATCGGCATCTCGGAGGGAGCGCTCGTCGAGGTCAGGGGATAAGCCCGACCGCCCTCGGGCAGGTACCAGAGCTGATCAATGAGATGCATATGGCGTTCGAACATGATCCCGCTTCCCGGGGGGCCCCACTCGGGTGAGCCGTCGCCCCACTCGCCGTTCGTGGTTTCTGCTGTTGTGATGTCGCGGATGAACGTGCCGGAGCCGTCGAGAAGCACGAGCCTCCCGTTTCGGATGATCGCGATGAGATCACCCGTGCGCGAACAGGTTCCCTCTGCAAAGGAAGCGGTCTCGGTCAACGGTGCTGCAGGGTGTCCTCCCCTAAGCACCGCGAGGCGGTTCCTCTGCTGGAACCTGTCGCCGCCCACGGTCCCAAGCACGCGGTCACCACAACGGATCAGCGTCTCGGGTCGTGGCAATGTCGTTCCCCAAGCAGACGTCCTGGCCTCACCGGGTCGTGCCGAACGCAGGCGCGCCCCGTCAGCCATCAATGAGGTACCCGACCCAGCCCAATAGAACAGCTCATCCCCATCGGGGGTCCAGCCACCCAGAGCGACGCAACAGGTCCCCGATGCGAACCGTTCCCACTCATCCAGCCTTTGGCGCGCCAGGTCGACGAGCCAAAGAGTCGCATCCACCCCTTGGCGCACTACCGCGGCGATGTACCGACCCGACGGCGAGAAGCTGAACGCTTGGACGTCACCCTCGATAAGAGATGTCTTCGCAGGTGGGATCCCGGCTAAGCCGAACAGCTGCAGTTCGCCACGGACTATGACCGCGGCGCAATCAGCGATCGGTGACCATCCCCATGTAGATGGCTCATCGGCCATGGCAACCTGAACTTCGCCGCGTTCCAACGGAGCGATCTCTCCCTCTCTGCTCACCGTCCAGATGTCACCTCGGGGTCCCGTAGCCAGCAATCCGCCGGCGCTCCATCGAACCGGCGGGCGCGCTGGGAACGTATCGAGCTCGTCTCCGCCGGTTGTGACGATCCTTCCCCTGCTTCGATCGATCGCGGCGATGAGATCTGTGCGCGAGCTCCGGACGCGTGCGCGGCTCGTGCAATCGAACGCAAGATCGATCGGCCCGGAGGAGATCCCCGCCGGCTGCTGGGGTGATCTTTTGGGAGTGGGGGCCGGAGTCGGGCTTGGCTTCTTCTTCTTTGGGCGCTGAGCGACCGCCGCAGGTCTGCGGCGATCATCCGTTCCACGGAGCGGGATGGTGAGCAGACCGCCGAGCAACGCGACGAAGATCAGGGCTGCGATCGTTTTCGCAGGAGTTTTCATCGCATCGAATCATCCCTTCCGAACCCGGTCTGCGCTAGGCCGCTTTCGGTTCCTTTATCTCTACATACATCCTCAGGGCAGCCCTATCGAGGGCCGAGAGGACCGGCCTACCGAGTATCAGGACCAGTGCGACGTTACCGAAGGCTCGGAAGACGTCCCATGTCAGCGAGTACGCCATGTAGAAGGTGGCGTAATTCCTGAGGTTTGCGATGGCCCCCAACTCGGGGTGCCACCCCACTGCGGCCGACCCTGCCAGGTAAGGCCACGACCACAGGTTCATGATCGCTCCGAACAGGAATCCGACGACGAAGCCGTACCCCGCTAGGAGACCGAGGCGTAGTCCCCACGACTTTCCTCTGGGGATGAGCCCGGCGCCCATCCCGACCCATCCGACGGCAACCATCTGGAACGGCAGCCATGGACCTAGGCCCCCCAGGAACAGTCCGCTGGCGAACATCCCGGTCGCGCCAAGGACGAATCCGAAGCTCGCGCCGAACGCGTTTCCCGCCAGGAGAACGACGATGAACATGGCAGAGAAGCCTGCGACGAATCCCGGCAGACGCAAGGCAACCATCGCGGCGCCCAGCACACCGATCAACGCCACGGTCTTCGGACCCATCCCACCCCGACCCAACTCGAGGAACAGGAGAGAACCCAGGCATACCAACAAGCCGAGAACTATCCACGGAGCATCCACACCATGGGCTTCGTCTCCTCCCACCGCAGCTGGCAACAGGAAGGGCCAGATGAACGCCGCGAGCCCAAGCAGATTCGCGACGACCAGGACACCGAACTGGAAACGACTGCGCTTCTTCATGAACCGCCGAGCGCTGCCGCGACCTGCCGCGGCGTAAGCCAACCTCGTCCGAAGACGCGGGTCATCTGCGGTGAGAAGACATGGGAGTCGGACAGGACCTCATGCGGTGGGCCGTCGGCGACGACCTCTCCATGGGCCATCATCACGACCCGACCGGCCAACTCGGCAGCCATCTCCACATCGTGGGTTGCGAACACAATCACCCGGCCCTCGAGGGCCCAGGTCCGCATGCATGCGCCCAATGCCTCTTTCGTCTCCGGATCGAGCCCCCGTGTCGGTTCGTCAAGCAAGAGAGCGGGGGCTTCGGTGGCGGCTATGGCGGCGATCGCAACCAGCAGACGTTGTCCCGACGACAGATCGCGCGGGTGACGCTCGGCGTAAGCACCCATGCCGACTTCTTCGAGGTACCGACTCACATCCTTGGAGGATCGGGAGGCCGCCAGGGTTGCGAGGACCTCCGACCGCACCGAATCCGAGAAGAGGATGTCTTCGGCTGCCTGCGGGCACAGAGCTACCGATCGGCCCGGCTCGGGACTCCGTCCATCGAACGAGACTTTGCCCATCGAAGGTTGATGGAGTCCGGCGAGGATCCGGAGAAGTGTCGACTTGCCCGCTCCGTTACGACCGAGAAGAGCGACCGTCTCGCCTCCCCCCACCGTCAGCGACACCTCCTTCACTGCAACGTGTCCGTCGTATGCACCGGTCACACGATCTGCAACCAAGCGTGGAGCACCCGATGGCTGCTCCACTAGATCCGGTTCAGGGAGCTCGACATCGCGCGCGAGTAGGCGGGCGGCCCTGACCGTTAGCGGCGGCGGAGTCCACCCCAGCATGCGTGCGAGGCGCGTGACCGGGGGTCCGGCACCGAGCTCGCTCAATATCTCCGCCGGCTCACCCAAGTAAGCGGTCCCATCGGCACAGCGGATCGCCTTGTCCGCGAAAGCCGCAACCCGATCCAGACGATGCTCGGCGAGGATCACCGTGAACCCGAGATCGTGAACGAGTCGCTGTAAGGCATTGAGCACGTCCTCGGCGCCCTGAGGGTCCAGCTGACTCGTCGGCTCGTCCAGCAAGAGGATGCGCGCACCCGGCGTGAGGGCCGCGGCGATCGCCACGCGTTGACGCTCACCGCCCGACAACGAACGCACGCTGCGATCACGCAGTTCACTGATGGCAAGCACGTCGAGGATCTCCTCGACGCGGCGTCTCATCTCAGATGGTTCGACGGCCAGGTTCTCCATCGCGTAGGCCAGCTCGTCTTCAACGCGATCCAGAACGAACGACGACCCTGGATCCTGCGGAACGAACGCCACGACATCGGCCAACCGACGCGGGGGGTTCTCGAGTGTGTCGCGGCCCGCGACCTTGACGCTGCCCGAGAAGGTCCCACCGGTGAAGTGGGGAACGAGTCCGTTCATCGTTCGCAGCAACGTGGATTTTCCGGACCCAGTAGCCCCGACGAGGAGAACGAATCCCCCGCTCTCGATCTGGATATCCACGTCGGCGAGCGCAGCTCGCTCCGTCATCGGATACCTGAACGTGACTCGCTCGACACTGATGAGGGTCACGGCCGCTCCGCGCGATCGAATAGGACCGGCACGCACAAGAGAGGGAGACTTGCAAGCAGAAGCAGAGATGGCTGCGGCCACCGCAACGGGTATGTCGACACCGTCAGGCCGCCCGTTCCGGCGTGGATCGCGGTGAAGAAAACGATGACGGGAACGAGACACAACGCGACCGAACCGAACGAGGTCCATGTCCACGGCTCCGGCCGGTAACGGGTCCGCGGGCCCCGGCCGTGACCTCTCGCATCCATCGATTCGGCGAGCACCATCGCCTCCTCCATGCCTGTCTCGAGCACGGGAACCGCGAGGGCGGGTAGCGACCGAAGCCGGGAGATGTGGATACCGCGCATCCGTTGGGCTTCACGCACCTTCCCGGCCGTCTGGATCGTGCGCGGAGCGATGGAGAGAGCGAGCGCCGTCGCAAGCGCAGGCTCGTGGAAACGGCGCGGCGCAAGCTTCAAGATGGCGAATGGATCGCTGACCGCATTGAAAGTACCGAACACGATCAAGAGACTCGCTAGTCGGAGACCTTCGAGAAGTCCAGTGACCACGCTGCTGGCGCTCACCGGTGGGCTAAGGAAGACCAGCAAGGTCCGCGTCACTATCGTCAGCGCTCCGAACAACAAGAAGACCCTGAACGAGCGCAGCGCGGGGCCGGGACGGGAACAAAGCGCGTGCACGAACCACGCTATCGCCACGATGACGAGCAGGTAGAACGGGTTCGTCGTCGTGATCGCGCACAGGCCCGCGCAGGTTGCCCACAGGAGCCATGCACCTTGATGCACTAGGTCTTCCTCCGGCGCATCGCGATGACTCCCCCGATGCCTAATGCTGCTACCAGGAGTACAGCTACAAGGGTGGGAACTAGGTTCGTCGGATCTAGCTCGGGTTCTTGCGCCGCCGCGTCGGCTACCGCTGCAGGCGTGCCCTCGGTCTCCGTCGAGGTCCTCGGGGTCAAGCGACGCTGCGCGTCGTTTGACTCCTGCGAAGGCTCCTCCGACCGATGGCCCGCCTTCCGCTCGTTCACCGCGGTGCTCACTACTCGGTTGCTCGTCCGGGTCTGGTCCTCTCCCGACGCCGCTGACTCGTCTTGTCGTTGCTGCTTCTGCCGCGGCGGTGTCTTCTGGGTGGGGGCCTCACCAGACGACTTGACTTCGCAGACGTCTGTGAACCTGGTTGTTGGAGGCGGGGGGTGGGTGGAGCCGTCTTGACCTCGGCCCCACGACCAGCCCTCAACATCACCTTCTTCGACGACGGTTGATCCGGCACCGACGCTCGACCAGGTCCATCCACCCGAGCCATCACCGCGCCAGTAGCCCCAGAAGTCGGGGTACTCACCGAAGCAGTCGTCTCCGTCAGCACCTACATTCGCAAGCATGCAGACCGCCTGACCACCGTCACCCAGCCGGTACTGGAGACCATGTTGCTCGTTCGCTAGCCGGATCAGTTCGAGGCCGGAGACGGAATCATCGGTCAGGGCGACGCAATAGCTGTAAGTCGCCTCCCCCGTATCGACGACGAGTGCTGCATGGTGTTGCTCTGACGCGCACGCAGTCGGTGCGTATGCACCAGGTAACGCGGCCCCCACGAGCAGGGCCGCTAGGAGGAGGTGCTTACGCACAGGAACGATGCGCCGGCGCGCCTTTATCCAACGGCTGTGGACCTACCGGCAACGGCTTCAACATCAGGCCCGGTATCGCGCCGATGGTTGCACCCGCGACCGTCGAGCCATCGTTGTCGTCTTCTGCCTTGGCCTCGCTCTTGGACGGCACGCGCTTGAAAGCCCCATCCACCTTCTGCCACGTGAAAGCGAAAGCCCCTTGCAGCTCCCCACACAACGCGTACTGGAGATCTTTCAAAGCTCCTATGGGTGGGGTGAAGTGACAGGTCTCGCAAGTCAGATAGGCCTGGATCACTAGAGAAGTGGAGTTCGCGTCCGTGTAGGACTTCGAACCGAACTGGCTCGTTTCGTGGCTGTAGCGGTACCCACCCTTCGCGGGATCCTTGGTCAAGGGGAAATACGCGAAGGGATCGGCGGTCAGGTCGATCGGGTGCTCGTGCGTTGCGATCGCCTGAACCGCGTAGGACGTGGTGTTGCTGTCACTGGTGGAGAAATCCACAGGGTTCCCTTCGGCGTCCACGGACGAGTCGAAGCAATGCTCGTCCTCGCCATCCTGGTGAGGTTCATCGAACTGCCAACCCCCGTCCGGGCATTGAGCGGCTGCGAGCCAGTCCACCGCCGCATCGTTGATCGGCTGCCCGGTCGCGGCGAGTGCCAAGGAGACCAGAGCGTGAGTGGTGACTGCCGAGAAGTCCCCGTCCTCGGCGTATTGCCCACTTGGTTGCTGGCTTGCCTCGAGTTGGGCCGGAAGGTCACCACCTGCGTAGGTGGCCAGATCTTTTCCTGCCGCCACCGCCGCAAGCACGATCTTGGCCTTCTGACCGAGCGTGGCTTCACTGACGTGATCTGCGAGGTACGTAAGAGCAGCGTTGACCTGAGCGCGGCCCCGTCCGGCTATCGACATAGACAATGCAGCGTCGGCGGTCGATCCCAAGGGCGAGAAACCCGGGAAGGATCCATCGGCGTGCTGACGACCGATCAGGTAGCGCACGCCGTGGCGCGCGCTGGCCTTCCTAGTCGCACTGAAGGCAGGTACCCCCAACAGTGAGCAAGCAACGAGAGTTGCTAGCGATACCGAGAGGGATCGGCGAAGACGCCGACTAGAGATGTTTCCATGCTGCATGGAGCGCTCCCTTCTCCGGAGGGTCCTCGCCCCCGGGAACGTCACGCCGGCCGGGTTTTCTGGCTCGCCTGTCTCGTCGAGACAGACCTACAGTTGCGGGACAGCGCCGGAGTTCGACCGGACTTGCCCCGAGCGGCGTGGGTTATGTGATTGGACTCAGTTTATGCCCGAAGCAGGCCATCGCGGAGGAACCGCTCGCGCCTGTCCTTGCGACCGAGCTCGAACGCCGCTCCCAGATAGAGGAGGGCTGCCAGACCGAGTACCTCTCCCCCCCATGTGCCGAGGTGGTCGAAGGGATGCACCACGAGGTCCCAGCTATACGGCTCTTTGGGTGAGGCAGAGAGATCGCTTCCGAACGCGGGCCACAGGAATGTTTCCGGCGCCCGCCACATCCCGTCCGCTACGAGATGCAGAAGCCAACCAACGGCAAGGCCGAACAGGGACAGGCGAGTGCCACCCTTGGTTAGCAGTAAGACAGCGACCGCGATGACGACAACCGCGGCGATCGAATGGGCTATCCCCCTGCCCGACGGATTGTCATAACCGGCGACGTTCAGTGCTCCGTCCACGAAGTCAGGGGCGACACTTCCGATCAAGATCCATCGGTAGTCGATGCGTGAGCGACCCAAGGTCACGTACACCACGACGGCCGCGACCCCCATGTGCCAGAGGATCATTCGAGGAAGCTCTGCTGCCCCGGGGTTTCCTTGTCGGCGTCCCAGTCCAGCATCGCGGCATCCATCCCCTGATTCGCCAACTTGTCGGCGTCGGAGTTCAGTTCGCGCCGCACGTGCTGGATCGTGTGGTTCTCGAAGCGATTCAGCAGCGACCTGGCACGCACGGCGAGGACGCGTAGGCGATCGTTCTTGATCTTCCACTCGCCCTTCATCTGCGACACGACGAGCTCGGAATCCATGAACACATCCAGGTCGGTGATGCCCATCTGGATCGCGAGCTCTAGACCGGCGATCAGGGCGCTGTACTCGGCGACGTTGTTGGTCGCGGT
>JAXDJQ010000134.1:0-4127 GCA_034667565.1 Actinomycetota bacterium | reverse complement strand
GCCGCTACCCCCGACGAGATCGCCGCGGTGCTTACCAGCAGCGCTGCCACAGTCGTCGCGAGTCGCTCGGTTAGCACCTGTCCACACTGCTGCAAAGCTATGGAGCACGACACGGCGACATTGGCGGTTGGGGCTGCCGCCTGCGCAACCTGCGACGCGGAAGATGCGGCCGCATGGACGTGGTCGATGAAGAGTGAATCGGGACGTCGGAACCGTTCGAGGAGGTTCCACGGGAGCAATGCGGCAACACCGGTGGTAGCCCACGATCTCTTGAAGGCGCAACGCGCACGATGCAAGAGCGCTTTCACCTGTGGTTCGGTGATTCCGAGAGCGATCGCTATCTCGCAATACGGGAGTCCCTCGAAGTCGCGCAGCACGATCGCCGCGCGATGAAGCGGGGGCAGCTCCCCCAAGACCTTGTACACCCGCCGACCTTCGGACTTCTTGATGACGAAGGCTTCCGGCTCATCATCGAACCGAGCGAGACGCGGAAGCTCCTTCTCGTCCAACTCCTCGACCGAGGCCCACACGGTGGGACGCCGCGCGGAGGCTCTTAGGTGATCGAGACAGACGTTCGTTGCGATGCGAGTGATCCAAGCGCCCAATTGATAGCGACCGTTGAAGCGGTTTAGGGCCTGGTAGACCTTCAGGAAAGTCTCTTGTGCGGCCTCGGCAGCATCATCAGGAGTAGGCAACATGCGCCGGCACACGCCGTGCACTCGGGACGAATGTCGATCGTAGATTGCTTGGTAAGCACCCTTCTCGCCTCGTTTGAACGCGAGCGCGAGCTCTTTGTCTTCCTCGACTCCTTGGGGAACGCCAAGAGCCCTGGGGTCCAGTTCTACGCTAGGCCGTGACACGGACGCTTGGACTCCTCTCGAAGACGATAGATCGCAGTGTCTCAACCGCCCCGCTCGGGGTGAATAGTCCAAAATGACCAAATCACCCCGCAATGCAGGACCACCGAGTCCACCTGTCGTCGGTTACAACGGCGGGAGGCGCTAGAAGTTACCGAAGCCTCACTCCTTCTTGTCCAGCAGCTCCTGAGCTCGTACCGCTTCAGGTTGGGCAGGCTGGAGTGCAAACGCGATCTCGACCGCGGTCATGGCCATCTCGACTTCACCTACCTCTGCTGCCTCCAGCGCCAATGCGCCCCAGAACTCGGGGTAGGCGTTCCCGACCTCATCACGGCTCTCAAACAGAAGCTCGAATGCTTCTTGATGTCGCTCCAATCGGCCTAAGACCAATGCGGTCTCGGAACGAAGGATGGGGTTCAGGTCGTCCATCTGCATCGCTGTTTGGTAAAGCGCCAGCGATCTCTCTAGATCTCCTTGTGGGCCGGTGTCGTGTGCATCCCGTAAGAGGCGAGCACGTGCCACGATGCTGAAGAGATAGGGCACCTCGTCGGTGAATGCAAAGGCGCCATCAGCAGCGTCGACGAGCTCTGGATCGGCCTTTCCATCCTTGAAAGCAGCACTCTTAAGGTGGAACGCGAGTAAGCCTCGATAGTCCGCCGCGTCGCGAAACGCGAGAGCAGATCGGTACTTCGATCGACCCTCTTCGATATGTCCGGCCGCGAATTGGGCCGAGCCTTGTCTTACGAAAGTGTCGGCGACCAACAGAGAGGTAGCCCATCCGATGGCCCCCAATGCCAGCAGGCAAATTAGCCCTACCGCCACGGGTGCTTGGAGCGGCGCGGCTCGAGGCTTCATCTTCCCCTTGCGCTTCGCTCCCAGTTGTTTTGCGCGCGCCGATAGGGATTCTTCGGGGAAAGCACATGCGGCGAAGACGCCGAGAGACGTCCAAAGGGCGACGCGAAGCGTTATCTCGTCGATGCTTACAAGAGATTGCACGAAGTAAGCAAAGACGGCTGCGAAGAGACCGACCTGAAGGAGTGATGGATCGTCTGTCGTCAACAGGAACCAGACGGCCCAGCCGACGACAAGCAGGAAACCCAAGAGACCTAACAGCCCCAGGTTCGCGAACATCGAGGCAGGCACGGAGTGCGGGTCGTCGGGGAAATCGAAGTTGAACTCCAAGGCATCGTCGAGCGTTCGGTACTCGACCCCTTCGATCGTGAAGCTATTGGGTCCCCGGCCGAAGATCGGCGACGACGCTCCCATGCTGAGCGCGGCCTGAGACCATCGCGCTCGGTCGGATGCGGACGATGTAGCGAATCGGCTCTCGGGCCGGATGCCTGCTACAACAACGGACCCGATCGTCGCGACTACAACCAGCGCAGCGACTCCCCAACCCAGAACGTAGGAAGGACGGAACCGTTCGCGCAATGCGCTGCCCGCGACTAGGGCCGATCCAGCAACGCCCGCGGCCCACCCACCTTGACTGCGAGCAACCAACCAGCCAGCGACCGTAAGGACGAGGAGCCGGCCGACAAGACGTCGTCTTTCAGGTTGCGAGATGGCGATGGCTATACCGATGGGGAGAACGATCCCCAAGAAACCCCCGGTGAAGTTCGGGTTGCCGGTCGTGGAGATCGCATCGGTGGGAGCTCCGAAGAGAGACCATTGGAAAGGATCGAGGCCGAGGATCTGGATGACTGCATAACCACCAACGATGGCTCCGGCCCACGACAGAGCCACCGCGATGTCGATCGGCCGGTCCCGGAACGCGTCGGCGACCAACACTCCTAGCAAGATGACCAAGAGATACGGGACCAGACCTTCGAAACGCGGCTCCAGGCCCATGACGGCCCACCCCTTATATGGCGACAACGCCCACGACAACACGAGTGGGATGGCCATAGCCGATGCCGGAAGGACAAGTATCCGGAGCCCAGCCCACGAGCGACCCTGCAGACCTTCGATGATCCGCAGTGCTAGCGCCATGGCGACGCCCACGGTCAAGAGGAACAGCTTCGGCACATTGAACGGATCGTGGGTGATCCGCAGGAACATGACGGGCGTCCCAACTGCGGTGATGAATAAGATGCGTCTGCGGATCGCAGGCGCTGCATCAAGCAGACGGCTCCGATCGATCATCGTTGAACGATCGTGGGTGAGCCAGGGTCGGACCGACCGACTATCCACGCCTTCGCGCCGAGGGTTGCAAGGATGGCAACGACCCACACGAACTCGCCGCGGTGGCGGTGTGCGGTGCCGACGTTGCCCTCACTCAACGCATACATGAGGACGATGCCGCCACCCGCGAGTAAAGGGAAAACCAGTTCGGCCAGTTGATGACGCCTGCGCCAGAGCCCAAAGACCGCCAGCGCGAGTAGGGGGTACCAGAGGAGATCTTCGCCCCTGGCAAGACGAAGAGAGATCGACCCAGCAAAGGGCAGGGGGAGGGGTTCGATGAGCATCACGCTCAAGCCTCTGGGGATGTGCCTTACGTTCGGATCGAGCGGACCCTCGTCGGCTGGTGGTCGCAAGGTGTCGGGTGGCGAGTTGGCTGGCTTCGCGACAGGCGCTGTACTGATCTTCTGTCGGACGCGATCAGCTTTCGCTCGGAGCACTTCCGCACGTTGGGGATCATCCGTGCTGACCTCTTCAGCTCGCTCCTCTAACGCGGCCACACGGGACGTCAGCTGGGCAACCGTTGGACCATCGACCGCGGGAAATCTGGGAGTGGGTAGCACTTCAGGTTCCACGAACGCCGTGCGGGCACCCACGGCGTTCAGGAATCGCTTCTCTTCGAGTGAGCCGTGATTCGTCACGAGCGTTAGCCCTAACGGCCCGATCGCTCCGAAGAGCCACGGGATAACCAGGCCCAGAGCGAGAGCCCCCGAAACACGCTGCCACCGTTCCTTGGATGACCCGAAGAATGATGCGATCAGAAGTGCCCAAACGGCCACGACCAGTGTGTGCAAGCGGAGGTAGCTGAGCATGACCAAGAGGGCCGCCGCAGCGGCACCCAACGCCACCAACCGTTTCCCATTGGCCCGGACCGCCATGGCGCACACCATGCCGAGTCCTGAAAGTGCGAACCACACGCTTGCATCCTTCATCAGCATCGATGACCAGAAAGCCTGTGACGGAAAGAGGGCAACGATCGCCCCGGCGATGAACGCCCATGTTGGTTCCATGAACTCCAGGACGAGGCGTGCAACGAAACCGGCGGCTAGAGCACCCATCAATGCAACAAACAGTTGCCCAACGAGAGGAGAG
>JAXDJQ010000133.1:0-2971 GCA_034667565.1 Actinomycetota bacterium | reverse complement strand
GTAGGTCGCTCGCTAGTGGAGAAGGGCAAGGTCTCCGATGTGACCGATGTGCTCAAGGAGGCCGAGAATAGAGGAGTCGACATCTTGCTCCCTTCCGATGTCGTCGCAGCAGACGGTCCGGATGAGGGAGCGGCCTACGAGACGGTGGTGCTGGACCAGATCGGCGACCGGATGGGGGTCGACATCGGACCGGAGACTGCAAAGGAGTTCGCCGGGCGCATCGAGGAGGCCAAGACCGTCCTATGGAACGGTCCGATGGGGATCTTCGAGATCGACGCTTACTCGGAGGGCACCCGCGCGGTCGCCCGGGCGGTTGGTCGAGCTACCGGCACCGGCGCGTACACGGTGGCGGGCGGCGGAGACTCCGCCGCCGCACTTAGACAGATGAACATGACAGAAGCCGTTTCACATCTATCGACCGGGGGAGGTGCTTCCCTCGAGCTGCTTGAAGGGAAGGAGCTCCCCGGCGTCGCCGTCCTGAGGAAAGGAAACCGATGAGAACACCACTGATAGCCGGCAACTGGAAGATGAACAAGACGCATCTGGATGCCATGCGTCTTGTGCAAGGTCTCGCCCACGAGCTGGCCGGTCACGATTTCGACCGCGTGGAAGTGGTGGTGTGCCCGCCTTTCACTGCCCTCCGCACGATCCAGACCCTGATCGATTCCGATCGTTACCAGTTCGGGCTCGGCTCTCAGAACATGCACCACGAGAAGGAGGGTGCGTTCACCGGAGAGGTGTCCGGGTCGATGCTGAAGTCTCTCGACGTGGACTACGTGATCCTCGGCCACTCCGAGCGTCGCGAGATCTTCAAGGAAAGCGACGCGGACGTGAACCTCAAGGTGAAAGCGGCATTCGCGAACGGCCTGGTTCCGATCGTGTGTTGCGGTGAGACGGAGGAGGAACATGAAGCCGGCCAGACGGAGACGAAGGTCGAGGGACAGGTCAGAGCGGCCTTCGAAGGCGTCAAGCCTGAAGTTGCCCGGAAAGCGGTCGTCGCGTACGAACCCATCTGGGCAATCGGAACGGGCAAGACGGCGACCCCGGAAGATGCACAGAACACGATCGCCCACATCCGCAAAGTGCTGGCAAGCGTGCTCGGCGACGGCGTCGCTCTCGAGATGCGGATCCTTTACGGGGGCAGTGTGAAGTCGGGCAACGCTGCGGCACTGATGGGTCACGCCGACATCGATGGCGCCCTCGTTGGTGGTGCATCGCTCGAGGCCCAGGAATTCGCCGCCATCGTCAAGGCGGTGAAGTAGCCGTGAGGCCGTTCATCTACGTGATCCTCGATGGACTCGGGGACGACCCTTTGGATGCCCTCGGAGGGAAGACCCCCCTCGAGGCGGCCTCCACTCCGCACCTTGACGAACTTGCAACGCGTGGCATCAACGGGTACGTCACGACGGTTGGCGAGGGGATCGCGCCCGAGTCGGACATCGCCGTGTTCTCCATCCTCGGCTACGACCCCCACCAACACCACACGGGCCGCGGCCCTCTCGAGTCGGTCGGCGCGGGACTCGACGTGAAGCAAGGGGACCTCGCGTATCGGGTCAACTTCGCGACGGTGGAAAGCGATGGGGAGGGATGGGCGATCGCCGATCGGCGTGTAGGCCGTGACCTGACCTCCGAGGAAGCCCACGCGCTTGCCGCCGAAGTCCAAGAGAAGGTCAGCATCCCGGGAGCGTCATTCGAGTTCCGCGCGACGATCGGTCACCGGGGTGTCCTGGTATTGCGGAGCGATGAAGGCCCTCTGTCTGCGGAGGTCGAGAACTCTGATCCCGCATACGGACGCCAGGGAGCACTCGGAGTAGCACTCGAGACCTTCGACAACCACGTCGTTCACGTCACTCCGGTGGCGGGACACGAAGGCGCGGAACCGGCTCAACGCGCGGCTCGACTGACCAACGAATGGTTGCGTGCATCTTTCGATGTGTTGGACGCGTCCGAGGTGAACAAGAAGCGTCGGGCTGCGGGCAAGCTCCCAGGCAATTTCGTGTTGACCCGAGATGGGGGAGACCATCTTCCCGATCTGGTCCCGTTCAAGGAGAAGTTTGGCCCCGAGATGGGCTGCTTCGTCGAGATGCCGGTCGAGCTCGGGATCGCGCGCTTGACCGGTATGGGGATCGTCGAAGCACCAACGGGGATCCCGGCGCCGGAACAGTACGAAGCTTGGGCCGAACTCGCCCTCGAGGCGATCCAGGGATACGACGGCCTCTATATCCACATCAAGGGTCCCGATGTCCCCGCTCATGACGGCGACCACGATGCCAAGATCGCGAGCATCGAAGAGATCGACTCGATCTTCTTCGAAGGTCTGCTCAGCGAGCTTGACCTCAAACGTCACCTGGTTGCGGTGACGGCCGATCACAGCACCAGCTGCGCTCGGAAGGCTCACACCGACGGACCGGTGCCACTTCTCATCGCTGGTGGCAGCGTGAGCTCCGACAAGGTCCAGAGCTACGGCGAAACCGCGTCGCGCCAGGGTGCCATGGGGCACCTGATGGGGCCCCAGATCATGCCGAACCTGGTTCGGCTGGCCCGAGACTGAGCGCTACTACAGTTGTAGTGCGGAGGGGGCGGGCGTAGGATTCGGCCCCAGCCATCCAGGGGGGATGCACATGACACCACGTCGCAAGCACAGCTTGGCCGAGGTTCTGGGCCCGCTCGAGGCCGAGATCATGGACGTCGTTTGGGACACCGGCGAAGTGACGGTACGTGACGTCCACAAGGAGCTCGGGAGCTCGCGGCCCCTGGCTTACACGACGGTCATGACGACCCTCGGCCGGCTCGCCGACAAGGGCTTCGTCAAGCGGATCGAGGACCAGCCCGCACACCGTTACGTCGCCCAGGTCACGCGCGATCAGTACGCCAGCTCTACCGTCAAGTCCGTCGTCGACTGGCTCGTCAATCACTTCCCCGACCCTGCCGTCGCTTACTTCATCGATCGGGTCGAGAAGGAAGACGAGGA
>JAXDJQ010000132.1:0-3851 GCA_034667565.1 Actinomycetota bacterium | reverse complement strand
CTGCGAATAGCGCTCGTCATAGAAGAGCTCTTGCCACTGGCGCACCATCCCGAGGTGCGAGTTGTTGAGGATCGCAACCGTGAAGGGGATCTTCTCGATCGTCGCGGTCGCCAGCTCCTGAGCCGTCATCTGGAAACAACCGTCACCATCGATCAACACGACGCGCTCGTCCGGACGCCCCACCTTGGCGCCGAGCGCCGCAGGAACACCGAACCCCATCGTGCCGAGCCCACCGGAACTGATGAACGAATACGGACGGTTGCACGAGAACAGCTGCGATGCCCACATCTGGTGCTGCCCGACACCGGTGACGATGATCGCATCGCCTCTAACGGCCCGATCGAAACTCTCGATCACCGTCTGCGGCTTGATCGGACCGTCCTCTTGCTGGTCGTGGTTCAACGGATTGGCGCGAGCCCACGCACGGACCTGCGCTAGCCACGAGCCGACGTCGATCTGTCCGTGAGCGGAGTTGTCCTTCATGACTTCGCGCGCTAGGTCCTCGAGGATCGGCTTCGCATCGCCGACGATCGGGACATCGACACGGCGGTTCTTACCGATCTCTGCGGGATCCGCATCGGCGTGGATGATCTTGGCTTCCGGCGCGAAGGACGCCAGATCCCCCGTCACCCGGTCGTCGAACCGCGCGCACATCGTGATCAGCAAGTCGGCGCGTTGCATCGCTGTGACCGCGGCGTAGTTGCCGTGCATCCCCGGCATCCCTAGACAGAGGGGATGTGAATCAGGGAAAGCTCCGCGGGCCATCAAGGTCGTGACCACCGGAGCACCGATCGCCTCGGCGAGCTTCATCAGCTCGGCGGCGGCGCGAGCTTTCAGCACCCCACCACCGACGTAAAGGACGGGACGCCGGGCGGTGCGGATCAACGCCGCGGCCGCCCTGACCTGGCGCTGGTTCGGCCTCGCCGTCGGGCGGTAACCGGGGAGGTCGAGCCTCTCCGGCCACGCGAACTCGGTCTGCGCTTGGAGCACATCCTTGGGGATATCGACGAGCACCGGACCGGGTCGTCCCGTCGAGGCGATGTGGAAGGCCTCGGCGATCGCGGTCGGGATGTCGTCGGGATCCATGACGCTGTAGCTGTGTTTGGTGATCGGCATCGTGATACCGGTGATGTCGGCTTCCTGGAACGCGTCGTTTCCGATCACGGCGCGCGGAACCTGGCCCGTGATCGCGACCATCGGGATCGAATCCATGAACGCATCCGCGATCGGCGTGACGAGGTTCGTGGCACCGGGACCCGACGTCGCCATGCAAACGCCGACCTTGCCGGTCGCTTGGGCGTAGCCCTCGGCAGCGTGCCCCGCCCCCTGCTCGTGACGCATGAGGATGTGGCGGATCGACGAATCCCGGATCGGGTCGTACGCGGGAAGGATCGCTCCACCTGGGATACCGAAGATGACCTCGGCCCCCGCATGCTCGAGGGATGTGATCAACGACTTCGCGCCGGTCATCTTCACCGGCGAGGCCTCTTTCTGACGACGCGCACCTGGATCCTCCGCATCACTTGCCGCGCTGCGGATGAGCGCCCGTTCGCATCCCGTCGCCCTGGCGAACCCGGTACGAGTAGGCGCTGAGCTCCCACGCGGCCCGGTTGAACGCCGCCTCCGACTCGTTGCGCTTCTCGTGAGTCATCCCTTGGGGCTCACCGGCCCCGCCCATAACGGAGTCTTCGGAATCGAAGTACCGCTCGAACCACTGCTTCTGAGGTCCGTCGGGCATCTCCAGCTTCACTTGGCCCGGTCCCTGCCACTCGACGGTGCCGACGTAGTCGCCGTTCTCGATCTCGTAACGCACGGGTGCCTCCCTCTTGTCGAACTCGTTGCCGGTCCTCGTTCTTGCTTCCATGTCTCTGCTCCTCTCTATCGATGGCTTCTGATGCCGATGACTGAAAATGGGAACTAAAAAACCCCCCGGAGACCGGAGGGTTAAGCGCACGCCGTCGTGGCCCGTCAGGGCCGGCGCGCGCTCAGGTAATAAGTACGAGGTTGAGGATGAAGATGTGACCTGCCGCCCGGATACTTGTCGCCTGGTTCAACGCATGCTCCTAGTTCGTGTGCGGATCCTCGGCGACGTTGCAGAGGTGGAGCGATCGAGTTTACGCATCTTGACTACGAAGTCAAGCGTGAATCGCCGGGAAGATATCGTGACCAACTCATGACGAACCCCTACGACATCGTTTCGGATCCCGCGAAGCGCGTTAGCAGCGTCTTAACCGACGGTCCCCAGCGCGCGGCCGCCAGAGCGATGCTCAAAGGCACTGGATTCACGGACGAAGATCTCGCTAAACCCCTGATCGGCGTCGCGACCACATGGATCGAGACGATGCCGTGCAACCTGAATCAACGGGAGCTCGCAAGTCAGGTCAAAGCGGGCATAAGCACCGCAGGTGCTACCCCCGTCGAGTTCAACACGATCGCCGTGTCCGACGGAGTGTCCATGGGCACGGAGGGGATGCGAGCATCGTTGGTGAGCCGGGAGGTGATCGCGGACTCGATCGAGCTGGTGGCCCGAGGGCATTGCTTCGATGGCCTGATCTGCCTGGTCGGGTGCGACAAGACGATCCCGGCCGCTGTGATGGCCCTCGTCAGGATGGATATCCCCGGATTGGTCCTCTACAACGGATCGATCGCCCCCGGTCGGTGGAGGGGGCGAGATGTAACGATCCAGGACGTCTTCGAGGCGATCGGCCAGCACGCGGCTGGTTCTATGTCGGCCGAAGACCTCCATCACCTAGAGGGTGTGGCCTGCCCCGGAGCCGGTGCCTGCGGCGGTCAGTTCACTGCGAACACGATGTCGACCGCCCTTCAGTTCCTCGGCATCAGCCCGGCTTCTCTGAGCGAGATCCCCGCGACCGAACCCGGGAAGAAGGCCGCCGCCGAGGAGGCGGGGCGGATAGCCGTCGCACTGGTGCGGGAGAACCTGAGTCCCTCCCACTTCATCACGAGACGATCCCTGGAGAACGCCATCACGTCGGTTGCAGCAACCGGAGGATCGACGAACGCAGTTATGCATCTCCTTGCGATCGCCCATGAGGCCGGGATCGAGCTCACGATCGACGACTTCGATCATCTCGCCCAGCGAACCCCGGTGGTTGCCAGCCTGAAGCCGGGCGGGGCATACGTAGCGACCGATCTTTATCGTGCGGGTGGCGTCGGACTGATCGTTCGAGAGCTGATGAAGAAAGACCTGCTGCATGGTGACGCGCCGACCGTCGACGGACGCACGATCGCCGATCTCGGCAATGACGTGAAGGAATCGTTCGGACAGAAGGTGGTCGTGCCCATCGAGCATCCGCTCAAGCCAACGGGAGGCCTTGCGATCCTGCGCGGCAACCTCTCCCCCGCGGGATGCGTGGTCAAGCTCGCCGGTCACGAACGGACTTTCCATCGTGGCCCCGCGCGCGTCTTCGACTCCGAGGAAGACTGCTTCACCGCAGTAACCAAGCGTGTGTTCAAAGGCGGAGAGGTGATCGTGATCCGCTACGAAGGACCTGCTGGAGGTCCCGGGATGCGCGAGATGCTTCACGTGACTGCAGCGTTGGTCGGTGAGGGCCTGGGTGATTCCGTCGCTCTGATAACGGACGGACGATTCTCCGGGGCCACCCACGGCCTGATGGTCGGACACATCTCACCCGAGGCGGCTCGTGGGGGACCTCTTGCCGCGGTTCAGGATGGTGACACGATCGAGATCGATGTCGACACTCGTGAGCTGCGACTGATGGTCGACAGTGTGGAGATCGAGAAGCGACTCGCAGACTGGGTCGCCCCGGCGCCGCGTTATGCGACCGGCGTCTACGCGAAGTACGCAGCGACCGTGCGGTCGGCTTCGGAAG
>JAXDJQ010000131.1:0-3513 GCA_034667565.1 Actinomycetota bacterium | reverse complement strand
GGCCTCGATGGGCTTGCCCGTCACAGGTGAGTACTTGATCTTCTTCAGCTTCTCGAGCATCGAATCGGTGATGCGAGCCGACGCGGCTTCCTGCGGACGATAGGCCGAAGCGAATGGCATGCCGCCGCACTGGCCGTCGTTGTACCGATCGAGGAACTCGACCCGAGCGGGGGATTCGATATCGACGATGTGCTGGTCGGTGAGGTGAACGAAGTTGACGAGTGACTGGCGCCTAGCCTCACGTCCCGTCTGGGCCCCCACGATGTCGTCCCGCACGATGTGGTCTTCACCGCCACCCGACGCGACCGGTCGGTAGCCCAGCTTTCCGGCTGGTCCTGGCCCCAAGGTCTGGGCCAGGGTCGTGAGCTCGCGCGCTGCGAGAGCGTGCCTCTCTTCGTTCTGAAGGGCCTCAGCGATAGCCGTCTTGGGGAGGCCGGTAACGGCTGCAACCGCGCCGACCAGGCCGATGAACTGCCTTCTGGTCATCTGCATCCCGGAGGGATTAGGCGACCTGGGGAGCTTCTCCTGCTTGGGCCGCCGAGCCGATCCGACCGGTTGCAGAGATGATCCCGCCCCCCAGGACCTCCTCGGGGTTTGCCCCCCGATAGAAGACGGCCGACTGCCCCGGAGCGACGGCCTCAACGGGAGCCTCGAAGTCGACTTTCCACCCCGATCCGTTATCCAGCCGGGCCGGAGATACATCCCCGTGGGACCGGTACTGGACGAGGATCTCCTCACCGTCGGAGGGCGGCTCATTCACGAAGCTCACCTCCGACAACGTGCACGAGGAGACCTCGAGGTCGCTTCGGTCGCCGACCTGGATCGCATTCGATGCAGCATCGATCCCGGTGATGTAGATGGGGACCCCCAATGAGATGCCGAGTCCCTTGCGCTGCCCGATCGTGTAGCGACCGACACCACGGTGCTGACCGACGACCCTGCCGTCCCTATCAGTGATCGGACCCGGATGGTTCGCCGCCTCTACCTTGTCGGATAGGTACGCATCGAGGTTCCCATCGCGCACGAAGCAGATCTCTTGAGAGTCCGGCTTCGCTGCGGTACGGAGACCTAGCTCCGTCGCGATCCGACGGGTCTCTGATTTCTCGATGGTGCCGACGGGGAACCTCGTGTGACGCAGATCCTCTTGCGACAGCATCCACAGGACATACGACTGGTCCTTGGCCCGGTCCGCGCCACGCATCAAGCGGTATCGGCCACCATCCTGTTCGACCCGCGCGTAGTGCCCGGTAGCGAGGACTTCGGCGCCGAGTTGTTTGGCCCGGTCGAGCAAGGCGTCGAACTTGATCCACTGGTTGCAGCGCACGCAGGGGTTCGGGGTTTGGCCGGATGCGTATGTGCGGTCGAAATCCGCGATCACCGTCTTCTCGAAACGTTCCGCGAAGTTGAAGACGTAGAAAGGGATGTCGAGAACATCGGCGACACGACGTGCGTCCTCCGCGGCCCCCAGGTTGCAACACCCTGAGTTGTTGTTCATGTCGTCGCCCTTCCACAGCTTGAGCATGATGCCGGTCACGTCGTATCCCTCGTCCTTCAACAGGGCGGCAGAAACCGACGAATCGACACCGCCGGACATCGCAACAACTGCCTTGGGCCTTGTCATCCGGCTCTCCGGGCTGCGGCTACGACGCCGGGAAGAGCAGCGAGCACCGCGTCGACATCGCCATCGGTCGAGGCCCGTCCCAGGGAGAACCGAAGACTGCCTCTTGCGAGATCACGGGAAACGCCGATCGCGAGCAGGACGTGGGACGGGTCTAGGGCTCCCGACGAGCAAGCGGAGCCTGAGGAGCACGCGATCCCGGCTTGATCGAGCAACAGCAACAAGGTCTCACCTTCCGTGCCGGGGATGCATAGGTTGATATTGCCGGCCACGCGCTTGTGGAGGTCGCCGTTGATAACAGCATCCGGAACGATCTCTCGGATCCCAGTCAACAACCGATCCCGCAGGCCAGCGACGCGCTCAGACTTCTCGTAGACCTCTTTGGCCGCGATCTCAGCAGCTGCACCAAAGCCGGCGATGCCGGAAACGTTCAAGGTTCCCGACCGCAGCCCGCGCTCCTGCCCACCTCCGTGGATGATGGCTTCGACCGGAACGCTCGAGCGGATGAACAACGCTCCTACGCCTTTCGGTCCCCCGAGCTTGTGAGCTGCGAAAGCCGCTAGATCGACGCCCCAAGCATGGAGGTTCACGGGGATATTGCCCAAGGCTTGCACCGCGTCGGTATGCACAAGAGTGTTCGGGTTAGCGGACTTCACCTCTGCGGCGATCGCCGATACGTCTTGGACCGTGCCTATCTCGTTGTTGACGGCCATCACCGAGGCAAGGATCGTCGAGGTCCTCACCGCATCGGCGAAGGCCGTGGGGTCCACCACCCCGGTGGCTGCGACCGGCACCTTGGTGGTCTCGAGTCCCTCCCGCATCAGCCACTCGACGGTGTCGAGAACCGCGTGGTGCTCGATCGTCGTCGTGACGAGGTGATTTCCGTTACCCCTCAACTTATGTGCGGATCCCTTCAGGGCGAGGTTGTCTGCCTCCGTTCCTCCCCCGGTGAAAACGATCTCGGCAGGGCTGGCGCCGACCGCAGCTGCAACCCTGTCGCGCGCGTCCTCGACGATCTCCTTCGCCCGACGGCCGTAGGCGTGCACCGACGACGGATTGCCGAAATCCGCCTCGAGCGCGCCGAGCATCGCGTCCTTGACCTCAGGGAGCACGGGGGTCGTAGCGGCGTGATCGAGATAGTGCATACGTGCAGGATAAGAGACACGGGTGATTCGGCTACCGTGGGCCGCCACGGACGTGGGCGGATCTGTTATCGAAAGTGAGCGTGCGGCGGCTGATGCACAGCAAGCGCTGGAGTCAGAACCAAGACATGCGGGTCCGCTTGCCGAGCTCGCAAGGAGCCGACTCGAAGCCAGTCGTGCTGTTCGTATGTGTCCATAACGCCGGCCGGTCGCGGATCGCAGAAGCCTTCTTCAATCAGCTGGCGGGTGACCGCTACGAGGGCCGGTCGGCTGGGACCGAACCTGCCGACCAACCTCATCCAGAGGTCGTTGAGGTGATGAGGGAAGAAGGGCTCGAGCTCGAGGCGGGGGCCGGAACGGTGCTGACCCAGGAGATGACCGACGAAGCAGTCAGAGTGATCGGGATGGGCTGCGCGGTTGAGGAAGCCTGCCCGGCCCTACGGGTGCCGTTGGAGGACTGGGAGCTCGCCGATCCGAAGGGGAAAGCCCCCACGGAGGTGAGAGCGATCCGCGATCAGGTCGAGATCAAGGTCCGTAATCTCGTCGCCCAACTCGACCGTGAACTAGCAGACCCTTACTAAGTCACGTGTCGCCTCGGCGACACCGCCCTAGCAACAGGACCGGTGGAACCGGTCCGCATTAGTCCTGCTCCTCCGCCAGTCTTCGTTCGAGCTCTGCGATGTCGTCGTCGAGGGAATCGAGGGCTCCCGTCTTGCGACGCTTCTCGAAGTCCTTCATCCGTTGTGGGTAACC
>JAXDJQ010000130.1:0-4814 GCA_034667565.1 Actinomycetota bacterium | reverse complement strand
CGCCCGTTGGAGGAGAACAACAGGAGATAGGCGTGAGCCGTCGTTGTGATGAGGTGCTCGACGATGTCACCCTCTTTGAGCGCGGCCCCCTTTACCCCGCGGCCCCCACGTCCCTGCCGTCGGTAGGTGTCGAGCGGAACGCTCTTGATGTAGCCGTCGCGCGAGATGGAGATGACCAGATCCTCATCGGCGATGAGGTCCTCGATGTCGAACTCGCCCTCATCGGGAACGACTCGCGACCGCCGCTCGTCCGCGAAGCGACGCTTCACCTCTCGGAGCTCGTCGGCCACGATCCCGCGCTGCTTGCCAGGATCCTTGAGGATCGACTTCAGCTCCTTGATCGTCTTCTGCAGCTCCGCATGCTCTTCGCGGATCTTGTCCTGCTCCAGTGCGGTCAAGCGGCGCAAAGGCATGTCGAGGATGTGGTTGGCCTGGATCTCACTCAAGCCGAAGCGGATGATGAGCTCGCCCCGGGCCTCTTCTGCGTCGGCAGCAGCCCTGATCAACGCGACTATCTCGTCGATGTGGTCGAGGGCAATGATGAGGCCCTCGAGGATGTGCGAGCGCTCCTCCGCCTTGCGGAGACGGAACCCGGTGCGTCGCACGATCACCTGCACCTGGTGGTTCGCGTACGCCTCGATCATCTCGCCCAGGTTCATCGTGCGGGGAACACCGTCGTCGAGAGCAAGCATGTTCACGCCGAAGTTGTCCTGTAGCTGGGTGCGCTTATAGAGCTGGTTCAACACGACCTGAGGAACCGCCGTCTTCTTCAGCTCGATGACGAGGCGGATGCCGTCACGCGATGACTCGTCGCGCAGGTCGGCGATCCCCTCGAGCTTCTTGTCCTTCGCGTTGACGAGTTCCGCTATCTTCATCGTCAGACGCGCCTTGTTCACTTGGTACGGAAGCTCGGTCACGACGATGCGTGGATTGCCCTTCGGGCCTTCTTCAATCTCGCAGACCGCGCGCATCTTCACGGAGCCACGACCGGTCGTGTAGGCGTCGTGGATCCCTTGCTGACCAACGATCAGCGCACCGGTAGGGAAGTCGGGGGCCTTGATGTGTTTCATGGCGAGCTTGAGGACTTTCTCCTTGTCGCCGGCCACGTCCGGGTGCTCCAGGTAGTCGATGACCGCATCGCTAACCTCGCCAAGGTTGTGCGGCGGGATGTTCGTCGCCATACCGACGGCAATACCGCTCGAACCGTTGACGAGCAGATTCGGGAACCGCGCGGGGAGCACGGTCGGCTCTTGCTCGTAGCCGTCATAGTTCGGCGCGTAGTCGACGGTCTCTTCGTCGATATCACGCAACAGCTCCATAGAAAGATGCGTCAAGCGACACTCGGTGTAGCGCATCGCGGCTGGGGCGTCGCCGTCGATGCTGCCGAAGTTTCCTTGGCCGTCGATCAATAGGTAGCGCGTCGAGAAGTCCTGCGCGAGGCGCGCTAACGCGTCGTAGATCGCGGAGTCCCCGTGCGGGTGGTACTTCTTCATAACGTCGCCGACGAGGGCCGCACACTTGCGGTGCTGGCGATCGGGACGGAGCCCAGCTTCCAGCCCCGAGTAAAGGATCCGGCGGTGCACCGGCTTCAAGCCATCGCGCACGTCGGGCAGGGCACGCGACACGATGACCGACATCGCGTACTCGAGGAAGGAGTACTGGACCTCTTCCTCGATCGTGACGTCTTCGATGCCTACGCGGCCGTTGCCCCCATCGTCGTCGGGCAACTTGTCTTGGAAGGGCTTCTTCGGCACCGCTACCTACTCCTAGATGTCGAGGAAACGGACGTCTTTAGCGTTGCGCTGGATGAACCCCTTGCGCTCCTCGACGTCGTCCCCCATGAGTTTGACCAGGATGTCTTCTGCCAAAGCCGCGTCCTCCATCGTGACGCGGAGAAGCGTGCGACGGTCCGGATCGAGGGTGGTCTCCCACAGCTCGTGGGGGTCCATCTCCCCGAGTCCCTTGAACCGAGACGCCTCGATCTTGGCGCCGTTCTGCGACGCCTTGAAAGCGTCGAGTTCACCGTCGTTCATGAAGTAGTGGATCTTGCCCTTGAACTTCACGCGATAGAGGGGAGGCTGCGCAACGTAGACGTAGCCGGCGTCGATCAACTGCTTCATGTGCCGGAACAACAGCGTGAGCAACAACGTCTTGATGTGGGCACCGTCGACGTCGGCATCTGCCATACACACGATCTTGTGATAGCGGCACTTCTCGATGTCGAACTCCTCACCGATACCGGTGCCGACAGCGGTGATGATCGCTTGGATCTCGGTGTTCTCGAGAACCTTCGCGAGACGCGCTCGTTCGACGTTGAGGATCTTTCCGCGCAACGGAAGGATCGCCTGGAACTCGCGGGCTCGCGCTTGCTTCGCACTACCACCTGCCGAATCACCCTCGACGATGAAGAGCTCTGACTCGTGAGGATCACGGGACTGACAATCGGCGAGCTTGCCGGGAAGGGTCGAAGACTCCAGTAGCGACTTGCGCCGAACCAGGTCTCTGGCCTTGCGGGCTTCGAGACGAGCTCGCTGTGCCGAGACCACCTTGATACAGATCGCACGGGCATCGCTCGGGTTCTCCTCCATGAAGTCCCCGAAGCGCTTGTTCATCTCGGTCTCGACGTACGACCTGATCTCGGTGTTGCCAAGTTTGGTCTTCGTCTGACCTTCGAACTGCGGCTCGCGGAGTTTCACCGAGATGATCGCCGTCAGTCCTTCACGCACGTCCTCCCCGGTCAATGCTTCGTCTTTCTCCTTGAGGATCGCCTTGTCGCGCGCGTACTTCGTGATGACGCGGGTCAGGGCGCGGCGGAACCCTTCCTCGTGCATACCGCCCTCGTGCGTGTTGATGTTGTTCGCGAAGGTGAACACCGACTCGGTGAACGACGAGGTCCACTGCATCGCGATCTCGACCTCGTGAGTCGCTGCCTTCGATTCGAAGTACACGACCTTCTTCTGGACCGGCTCGCGCGACGCATTCAAGTGCTTGACGAAGTCGACGATCCCGCCGTTGTACTTGAAGGTTTCCTGGACCGGCGGCTCGATGCGCTCGTCGATCAAGGTGATCTCGAGACCCTTGTTGAGGAACGCCATCTCGCGCATGCGCTGCGAGAGGGTTTCGAACTTGAACTCGCGTTCTTCGGTGAAGATCTGGGGGTCGGGCCAGAAGGCAACCGTCGTGCCGGTGCGCTTGATGGGCTTTCCGACCTTCAGCTTCGCCTGGGGAACCCCACGTTTGTAGTCCTGGGTGTGGATCTTGCCGTCACGAGCCACCTCGATCTCGAGGCGTTCGGAGAGGGCGTTGACCACCGACACGCCGACGCCGTGGAGACCTCCGGAGACCTGATAACCCTCGCCCCCGAACTTCCCGCCCGCGTGGAGTGTGGTCAGTACGACCTCGACCGCCGGTTTCCGCTCGCCCTTGGGCACGTCGACTGGGATCCCTCGGCCGTTGTCGGTGACCTTGCACCCGCCGTCCG
Organism: Actinomycetota bacterium; assembly: GCA_034667565.1. GTDB lineage: Bacteria > Actinomycetota > CADDZG01 > CADDZG01 > WHSQ01 > JAXDJJ01. The sequence continues at coordinate 1,333 of JAXDJQ010000130.1, read as the reverse complement.
CGAGCAGCTCGATCTTGATCCTGTCGCAGTAACCCGCCATGGCCTCGTCGACGGCGTTGTCCACGACCTCGTAGACGAGGTGGTGTAGGCCACGGATGCCGGTCGACCCGATGTACATCCCGGGGCGCTTGCGGACCGGATCGAGGCCCTTGAGGACGGTGATGTCCTTGGCGGTATAGGTGCTCTTCTTAGAGGAGGTTTTCGTTGCCGGAAGGGCGGGTTTCTTCGTTGCCATCTAGGGGGTCGAAACCTGCCTTTCAGGCGCGAGGAAAGAGGCCGTGAGCAGTGGGTTCATAGGTGTCCAATCTTAGCATCTACCTGCGTTTTTAGGGCTTTTCGAGGCCGCCGAAAAGGTCGTCGCTCAGGGGTTACGCGACCTTCTTCGAGCCCACGCCGCGCGGGCTCTTTCGAAGGCCGTGAAGACATCGCCGGGAGCGTCCCGATCGGTGGTCTCCGGGGGCCGATCCTGAGGGCTCAGGGGCACCTTCGGAGTGGCTCGGACCACCTCACCAGGACCGGTCCATACCCGCACCTCCCGAACCACCTCGACGCCCGCCATCGCGTTGGCTCGCGCCTTGATCTCGCCTCCGAGGTAGCTCAGCTCCTGCGCCCATCCGGGAGACGTAGCCCTGATCCTCAAGACCCCCTTCTTCAACGACGTGGGCTCGGCGTTCTGGGCGATCGAAGGACCGACGATCTCAGGCCACTGGGACCACAACATCCCGATCGCCCTCGTGTCCTCGAGTCCGAGGCGGGACCCAACGCCTCCCAGGACATCCCGAAGACGCGGGGGAAGGTCGGTCGTCATCGCTTGTCCACGTGGCCGGCAGCGACATCGAATATCGCCTCGATATCCGTTAGCCCCACGTCGGCATCTGACGTCGTCGTGATGAGGGTCTGGCCTACCGTCGCGACCGATCCCGCTAGCCACGCCCGACGCGCCGGATCCAGCTCGGAGAAGACGTCGTCGAGCAACAGGATGGGCTGGTCGCCTAGGGAGTCGCTGAGAAGGTCGTGCTCGCCCAGTTTCAGGGCGAGGGCCGCGGTGCGTTGATCGCCCTGCGATGCATGCGTGCGCGCGTCGAGCAGCACCGCGCTATCGGTCCCCGGGAGACGAACGAGGACGTCGTCGCGATGGGGTCCCGCCAACGAGATGCCTCGCTCGAGCTCCTTGACCCGCACCTCATCGAGCTTCGTCGCCAGCATCTTCCTCAACGCGTCGGTGTCGATAGCGTCGGGAGCTTCGAGAGCCGCCGCGGCGAACCCGTCCTCGACCCAGGAGCTCACGTAACCAAGCTCGAGCCCGGTGTGTCCTGCTACCGACCGATACGTT
>JAXDJQ010000129.1:0-9638 GCA_034667565.1 Actinomycetota bacterium | reverse complement strand
CATCCGGCGAGATCACCACGTCGATGAAGTCCACCGCGTCCTGGCACCGGCGCGGTCCGCAGTCGCCTCTCGTCAACGGATCCTTCGGGTCATTCACTCGGCCCGAGTAGAAGACGGGGTCCTTCGCGAAGACGTTGTCCGAGATCGTCATGAAGCCATCCCATGCGACCTTGTCCACGGGATACTTGCGGTCCGCGATCTTGCCCTCGACGTCGTTGGTGCCGTAATAAGCGATCGCAACGCTTCCAGGCTTGCCGACATCAAGGGTTGCGTGAACGGTCTCGGTCAATCCGGGGGCCGCGATCATCATCGGCTTGGACCACGTCTTGCCCTTGTCCCTCGAATAGGAGAGATACGGCATGCGCATCTCGTCGAGGTAGACGTAATAGACGTTGCCCTTCGCGTCGACGGCGACACTTGGGTCGGGGCCGAAAACGGCAGTGTCATCGGCGACCTTGACGTGCGACCACGTAAGACCTTCGTCTCGACTGATCGACAGCCACGGCTGCTCACAGTGCTCCTTGGGCAGGTAGATCGAACCGTCTTCTCCAACGACGCCGTGTCCGTGAAGACCACCGCAATCCCTTACGGGCTCGGTTCCGGAATCATCCGCGGGGTGGAACGCGGGACTTCCGGTGGGAGTGAACGTGAGACCGCCGTCGAGGGACTTGCTGCACGAGGAGCTCGCCACATCGTTCCAGCAGTAATACACGAGGTTGTCGTAGCCGACCGGCGTACTCGACACGGGAGGGCCGGAGAACAGCGACTGGTGGTCGTTGACGGGACGCCCACAGGCGAGGGGGTTCGTCGTCCAGTCGACCTCGAGGTCGTCCGTGAACGACAGGTAAGAACACGCTACGGTCAGGTCGATGTTGAAGATGCGCCCGGTCCAGTGATCGACGTACAGGTACGGGTCCAGTGAGAGGCGATGCGCGGCCTGTCCGGAAGGAAGTGCGGGCGACTTGTCGTCCCACGTACGCCCGCCGTCGGCGGAACGCATCACGAAGATCGAGGTGTTCGACTCGAACGCGGTGTACACGAGCTGACCGTTCTTCGTAACGCCCATGGTTGGCTCGACCGCGTTCTTGCCCACCTGGTAGAGGCGAGCGTCTGGAGCACGAGACGTGATCGCTGGGGTGGTGATGACCTTGCCTCCGGCATGGTGGGCCACCGCGCGCCCACCCGAGCCGTCGCCGGCAGCCGTGGCATTGAGGGTCCCGGTCAGGCCCGAACCGAAGAGACCGAGGGTGGATACGAGAGTCAGGAAGAGAGCTGGTCGCGTGAGGCGGGACACCGGTGTCCTTTCGACGACGAAACGGTCCCCTGAAAGTTCGCCACAGGGGGCCGGAGCCCTGCCGAAAAGCCGCAGATAGGGACGAACCGGACTACTAGGTCGCTTGGTAGGTGTCCAGGCGGCGGCAGACCTCGATGGCCCTCCGCTCGAGCTCTTCGTAGTCGCCCTCCGCTGCGAGATCGTCGTCGAAGACGATGTCGCCGAAGCCGCACAGCTCGGCCCCCGCATGGAGGTAACCGAGGTAGTTCTCCGCAGTGATCCCACCGCTGACGAAGATCGGCACCGGCCGGAGCGGCCCCAGGACGTTCTCGAGGTAAGCGGGCCCGCCCAGCTGCTCGGCAGGGAAGACCTTGATCCAGTCCGCTCCCGCCTCGCGGGCCGTGAATATCTCGTTAGGAGTGGCCGCACCCATGATTATCGGGATCGACAGCTCGTGGGCCGCCTCGATGGCCTCCAGGACCAGGACCGGGGTCACGATGAACTCCGCCCCTGCGTCGTAGGCCTCTTTGACCTGTCCGGGGGCGGTGATCGTGCCTGCGCCGACCAGGGTGTCGCCGCGGCGGGCCACCTCGGCGATCGCATCGATCGCCCCGGGAGTGTTCAGGGTGACCTCGACGGCCTCGAACCCGCCTCGGACGGCGGCACCGACGGCCTCGACCGCGTGCTCCTTCTGCTTCATCCGCATAACGGCCACCACGGTGGCGTCCCGGAGGCGCTTCGCGCGGCCCTCGAACAGCTTGGCATTCATGAAATCCAGGTTACCCGGCCCCACCGCCTACAAAGGTTCGCGGACTGGGCGGATGTACGGGTTTCTGTCATAGGTCGCTTCTAAGGTGGAGACGTGGTGGACCTGAGAGCGGATCCATGGCGCCCGGACTTCGGTGCGGGGGCCGAGATCGGCTTCGATGACGAGATCAGCGAGGCCGCGGTCGACGTATCGGTCGAGACGACCGACTGGTCGCGCGGCATCGACGTCGCGCCCTGCGATCCGGAACCCTTCTGCTTCGTGGACGGGGTCATGCGCAGCGAGCTGCGGGTGATGGCGAGCGACGGCGACAAGCGAGCCTGGGGGCTGGTGGGGAGCTTCGCCGCCGGTGCCGTGACGTGCAACGGGTCCGCCTCATTCACCGCTGAGGATGTCCCCATCGGGCGGGTCATGCTGCTGGGGAGCCGGGTGGAAGCACCGGCGCTCGAGGTCCAGATCGGCCACTCGTCCTTGTCGTATCGATGTCATGGGGTCACCGACGACTCCCCCACCGGGCTCCGTCGTCAGTTGCAGCGGTTGATGCTGTCGGCCGAACAGACCCTCGCCGCCCGGCTGTCCGACGATGCGCTCGTCTTCGCCGACGGTCCTCTCCATATGGACGCGGGGGCGGCCAAGGCTCGGGTAGTGGGTGTGGTCAAGAGGATGGTCCGGAGCTACCTCCCCGACGAAGAGGCAACCCTGCTTCCGAAGCTCGTTGCCGGGCAACGGTCGCCGGTCTTCGGGCTCGGCAACAACGTCTTGGACCGCTTCGCTTGGTACGTACGGCTGATCGACAGCTCCGCGTCCTGGCACGAGTTGGCGGGCCTCGTACGCTGCGAGGTACGTATGGAGCTGGGGTTGGAGCAAGCCGTGAAGATCGCCGACATCGTCGCCTGTCACCTCCCAACCTACGCGGGCAGGCCCGGAGTCGACCCGCGCGCACCTCAGAACCTGACCCCGGTCGGGGCCTTGGAAGCGCGCTTGAAGCATCGCCTCGGTAGCTCGCTGGTCATCTCGCGCGCGTTGTTGACGCGCATCACGAAGGACGCGGCATGACGGTCGAATATCTGCCAACAGAATCCGAAGACGTAGGGATCGTCCTCGGTACCGAGGATTCGACGCCGTTGTCTTTCTGGGTGGGTGTTGCCGAAGGAAGTTACCTACAGCTCGATGACGCGGTGTTGGTCGAGACCGACGTCCCGGGCCGCGGCACGATCCGCGTCTCAGGGCTGGTGCAGGAGGTTCGCGCGCGGCACGAAGGTGTGACCCTTGACTCCGACGTGTTCCTCGTCGACAAAGGAGTGCTACCTGCGGGCATCGCGCAGGCCGCTCGGATCGTGGTCACGCGGGTCGAGCCCGAGATCTTCGTACCTCCGCTTCCGGGACAGCCGGCCTTCAGAGCACGTGGCAAGGACCGGGATGAGGCCCTGTATCTCGATCAGATCGAACGCCGCCTCGCGGCGGGATCGAGCCGTGACGGCGAACCCATGTTCCTCGACCTCGATTTCCTCGACGGGACCCGCGGTGCCCACGTCAACATCTCGGGCATCTCTGGCGTCGCTACGAAGACGACCTATGCGCTGTTCCTGCTGTATTCGTTGTTCCACTCCGAGGTGCTCGGCCCCCACCGTGGCAATACGAAAGCGATCGTGTTCAACGTGAAGGGTGAGGATCTGCTCCACCTCGATAAGCGCAACCGCGAGCTCGACAAGAACCCCGACCTGGCGCGCGACTACGAGCGCCTCGGCCTGCCTGCCGGTCCGTTCGAATCGGTTGGACTGTGGGCGCCGGTTGCACCGCGCTCGGGGGGCAAGGCGATCCCCGATACGGGCGGGCGAAAGAAAGGCGTGCAGGCGTACTACTGGACCATCAAGGAGTTCGTCCGTGAGGGCTATCTGAAGTTCCTGTTTGCGGAAGCGGAGTCAGAGCGCAGCCAGATCGCCGATCTCGTCGCACGGGTCGAGAGCTTCCTCGATCGCGAGGCCCAAGACGATCCCGAGCACGATGCAACCGTTCGGATCGACGGCAAAGTGATCGACTCTTTCGAAGCCCTCGTCGAGCACATCAACGCCGAACTCGACGATGACAACTCTCCCTGGGTAGGTCGTATGGCAGCGGGCACGGTCGCCGCCTTCCAACGAAGGCTGGAGTCAGCTCGTTTCCACGTCGGTCACCTCATCTGGGGCAAGGAGGCGGAGAACCCAGGGGCGCATCGGATCGACTGGGACGCGGCGCAGGTATCCGTTATCGATATCCATACCTTGCACGATCGTGCCAAGCGGTTCGTGACCGGTGTCGTGATCAAGAAGCTCTTCGAGCACAAGGAGCGCCAAGGTCAGCGTCTGCCACTTACCTTCCTGGTGCTCGATGAGCTGAACCGATACGCCCCTCGTGAGGGCTGGAGCCCGATCAAAGAGGTGCTCCTCGATGTCGCCGAACGCGGGCGTTCGCTCGGGATGATCCTGGTGGGGGCCGAGCAGACCGCGTCCGAGGTCGAACGACGGGTCATCGCGAACTCGGCTTTCAGGGTCGTCGGACGTTTGGACACAGCCGAGGCGGAACGCAGCGAGTACGGCTTCATGCCTGCCGTGACCAGGGCTCGGGCCGCGATCCTCAAACCGGGATCGATGATCTTGCAGCAACCGCACGTCCCCATACCGATGCAGATCTCGTTCCCGTTCCCCTCGTGGGCTACTCGTTCCGACGAGGTCGAAGGGGAAGCTAGCGAAGATGTGTTCGAGAAGTTCAAGGACTAGGAGCGCGTAGGTAGTGCGTTTCCTTCATACCGGGGACTGGCACATCGGCAAGTCGATCCGCGGGCGCTCGCGCATCGATGAGTTCGAGGCAGCTCTCACACAAGTGATCGATGTCGCAACTACGGAATCCGTGGACTGCGTGCTCGTCGCGGGTGATCTTCACGATCAACGGGCGGTCACACCCGACGCCGACCGCTTGATATTCGACACGTTCATCAAGCTCTACGAACTTGGTATCCCGGTCGTCGCCATCCCCGGCAACCACGATTCGGCCGCGCGGATGGCGGCGTTCGCTCCCCTGTTGGACCGGGTCGGCACGCGAGCCGTAGCGCGGATGAGACGACCGAAGCACGGGGGCAGCGTGCAGATCGGCTCCCGCGATGGCACTGAAACCGCGAACATCGCATGCCTCCCCTTCGTGTCACCCCGACGGTTCCTCGATGGAACCGCCGAGTTCGACGACCTTGCAACGGGCTACCTGAACTTCGACGAGGGCATGGGCCACCTGTTCGAGATCTTCGAGAAAGACTTCCGGACCCAGGATGTGAACATCGTGCTCGGTCATCTTTTCGTCGCGGGCGCGCAACCGAGCGGGACCGAACGCGAGGTCAGTGTCGGTGCGGATTACGCGATCTCGGCGGCCCGACTCCCTCGCACCGCGTCCTACATCGCTCTCGGCCACATCCATAAGCAGCAGAAGGTGAAAGGTTCCGGGGCCGACACACGCTACTGCGGCTCCTTGCTGCAACTCGATTTCGGCGAACGAGGACAGGACAAGTCGGTCCTCGTGGTGGACGTCCAAGCCGGCAAGCCCCCGAAGGTCACGGACGTGCTGATCAGCGCTGGCCGGAAGCTGGTCGAGATCAACGGGACGATCGACGAGATCGAAGCTCTAGCGAAGAAGGCCGGTGACGCTTACATCCGTGTGAACCTAGCGGTGGAAACCCCCGTGCCCGGGCTCCCCGACAAGGTGCGGGCGCTCGTCCCGAATGCGCTCGACATCCGCCTCGTTGTACCCGACGCCGACAACGAAACGGCCACGGCCTCGCTGCGGACCTTGGACCCCAAGAGCCAGTTCGTCTCCTACTACGCAGCCGTTCATGGCGCGGCCCCCGCAGATGCACTGCTCACCGCGTTCGATCATGTTTACGAAGAGGTCACGCAGTGAGACCTCGGAACCTGAAGCTGAAGGGCTTCACCTCCTTCCGCGACGAGCAAGAGATCGACTTCACCGACCTGGATCTATTCGTGTTGTGGGGGCCGACGGGGTCCGGTAAGTCGAGCTTGCTCGACGCGATCACATACGCCCTCTTCGGTTACGTCGACCGCGTCGGCAACCAGATCTCGCAACTCATCAGTCATGGTCAACCACGACTGACGGTCACTCTCGAGTTCGCGGTCGGAAACGACATCTACAAGGTGACGCGCTCGACATCCAACAGTGGCTCCAAGGCGCTGCTGGAACGCAAGGAAGGCGATTCGTGGGAGAGCTACGGCGAGGGAGCGGACTCGGTCCGCGAGGTCAACAAGATCATCCCCTCGCTGCTCGGTCTCGACTACGAAGCATTCAGCCGCTCGGTGATCCTTCCTCAGGGAAAGTTCGCGGAGTTCCTCACCGGCGACTCCGCCAAGCGCCGCGAGATACTCACCGAGCTCCTTGGTCTCGAGCTCTTCAGGCGGATGAGCCAGCGGGCCAATGAGATCGCCAAGAACGCGAAGGTGAACATCGAGACCAAGACCGGTCTCCTCGAGCGCGAGTACGCCGGGATCGACGAGGTCGCCTTGAAGAACGCAGAGAAGAATCATGAGAACGCCGTGGCGATGGCGGAAGCGGCAAAGGAGCTCGACGAGAAGCTGGCCGTGATCGAGAAGGCATGGGCCGGCGCGGAATCATCACGGAAAGCACTGGCGAACTGTCTCGGCGAGGTGCAGCAGTCGGCGGAAACCTTCGAAGAGGTCGCGTCCGATCTCGATGCATACAAGAAGACGGTCGCCACAACGAAGACCGAGCTAGACAAGGCCAAGCTGGCGGCGAAGGACGCCGAAGGGATGCTCGCCGGGGTGCGAAAGCGAAAGACCGCTGCGGAGAAGAAGAGCGGCTCCCTCGAGGACCTGTTGACCTTGCGGACGAAAGCCATCGGCCTCGCCGAGGCACGCACGAACCTCGCCGACTCGACAGCCTCGCTTACGGATGCCGAGGACGCCGCGGAGACTGCGACCGACGCCTTCGAGCAGGTAACAGCTCAGATCGCCACCGTGGCGAGGGACGCTGACAAGACCTCGACTGCGCTCGAGGCAGCGGAAGCGGCGCACGAGGAAGCCCATCTGAAGGAGCGCGTCGGTTCGATAGTGGATGGCCTCTCTCCCGGAGATCCCTGCCCCGTATGTGACCGGCCGCTGGAGTCCATCCCGAAGGCGGAACGCAAACAGATCGACGCCGCGCGCAAGGCCTTGGATTCCGCTCGCACGGCGTCAGCAGAAGCAGCCAAGGCGTTGCAACAGGCAGAGACCCGCAGAGCGCTTGCGGAGCAGAGCCTCGCCGCTGCGAAGGAACACGCGAAGCGCTCGAAGCAAGACGTTGCGAATAAGAAGGGGCGACTCGAACTCCTGCTCACGGAGGTCGGACAGGTCGCCCAAGGCGACGACCCGCTTGGGCATATCGACGCGCTGATCAAGGAGCTGCGCACCCTGGCGACCGACGAAACCGAAGCCGATGCGAACCTGCAAGACGCGCGCGCCGAGCTCAGCAGGCGGGAGCTGGCGGCGTCCCGCATCGAAGGCGAGATAGACAACCTGAAGACGCGCATGAAAAGCGTTCCCCTCGAGCCATTGTGTGCCCGGGTCCAAGATGCGGCCCCCGAGGTGCACCTCCTCGACCTCCTCCCAAACAAGCTCCCCGATTCACCGGACGAGTTGGCGACGATCGCGATGGAGATGTCGAAAGAACTATCGAAGCTCGGGGACGCCCTCGAAGGCGTTCAGGCCCGGCGAGAGAAGGAGATGGACGAGCTTCTGAGCGACGCGAACAGCGCGCTTCCGGAAGGCATGACGGTGGACTCGAAGAAGCTTCCCTCTGTGGTCGCCCAGATCCGAGGAACCGCCGGCCAACTGAAGGTAGATGCGGCCGTCGCCGCCAAAGCCGTGAAGGACATGAAGCAGAAGCTCACAGCAAAGACCGATTATGAGAAAGAGATCGACGCCCACAAACAGGAGCAGGCGACCTACGGAGCTCTCGGGAAGGAACTGAGAAGCGACAGCATCGTGCAGTACCTTCAAGCAGAAGCGCTAACGGCACTGGCACAAGCCGCGACCATCCACCTACAGAACCTCTCCAGCACCCGCTACCGCCTGGCATACGAAGACGATCGATTCCTTGTCATCGACGCGTGGAACGGCGACGAACGCCGCAACGTCAAGACCCTGTCTGGAGGCGAGACTTTCCAAGCTTCGCTGGCTCTGGCGCTCGCGCTATCGGATCAGGTGCAGTACCTCGCAGTGACCGAACGCAGCAGACTGGACAGCCTCTTCCTTGACGAGGGTTTCGGCACTCTTGACGCCGACACACTCGAGGTCGTCGTCGGAGCGATCGAACAACTGGGAAGTGAAGACCGCCTCGTCGGCGTGATCACCCATGTCCCCGAACTGGCCGAGAGGTTCGTCCGGATCGAAGTAACGAAGTCCCAGCGCGGGTCGACCTTGAAACGAGCGGATGCGGAGCTGGTTGTAGGCGTCTAGCCTAGAGAATCAGCCACGAGGCCAAGGACCTTGTCCACCATCTCGTCGGTGGCGGTGCCGCCCATGAGGCCGATGCGGATCACCTTGCCAGTGGTTGGTTCGAGCCCTGCCGAGATCTGGATGCCGTGCTGCAATAGGTACCCGATGATCTTGTTCGGGTCGTCCGCCCACGCCGCGGTTACAAGGTTCGCTTCGAAGCCCGCCGGAGCGACGGGTCCCAGGCCGAGGTTGCTCAGGCCCTCGCGAAGGCGTTTCGCCAGATCGGCGCGCCGGCCTACCCACGACTCGAGGCCGGTCTCCAGGATCCTCTGGGTGCTCGAGGAGAGAGCAAGGATGAGATTGGTTGGCATCGTTACCGGGTGGGGATGGTGCGGCCACTCTTTGCGATACCAGTCCCACCGCTTGATATCCAGATACCAGGATCGAAGCGGCTCGGAACGCGACTCGATGACCTCGCGCCCTCTCGAGCTGAAAGCGATGATCCCCAAGCCTGGTGGTGCTTCGAGCCCCTTCTGACTTCCGGTCACCACGACGTCGATCCCCATCTCGTCGACGTTCAGCAGCTCCCCGCCCACCGACGCGATGCCGTCGACCATGTAGAGAGCCCCGGCGTCACCCGCGATCTTCGCTAGATCCTCGATCGGCAAGCGAGTGCCGGTAGCCGTTTCGACGTGTACCGAAAGCAACCCATCGGCCCCTTTGACCGCGCTAGCCACACGATCCAGGTCGAGGGCCTCCCCCGGCCCGACCGGGATCTCTTCGAATTCAAGACGATGGGCCATCGCAAGCTCGCGCAACCGGATGCCGAAGAAACCCGTGTTGACGATGACGACCTTCTGGCCCTGGTCGAAGAGGTTGACGACCCCGGCTTCGAGACAAGTAGTGCCGGTGCCGGGGATGATGTACGGAAGGTCGTTCGCCCCAAGCAGACGACCCATGTCGGCGATCGCTTGCTCGTGGAGGCCCTGCCACACGTCGCCGTAATGGGCGATCACCTGGCGCGACAGGATCGCTAGATCTTCTTCATGTAGCTCACCCGGGCCCGCGATCATGAGCGCAGGCATGTCCGGAAGCTTCCTTGGGTCCGGCATGAACGCGATGCTAAGGC
>JAXDJQ010000128.1:0-3071 GCA_034667565.1 Actinomycetota bacterium | reverse complement strand
ACCGTCGACAGCACCTTGCGACGGATAGATGTGATCGGGAAGGTTGCGTAGGCCTTGTTCAATAGGAAGGGAACGGCTTTGCGAGCCGAGATCACGTTTCCTCTGTTCGTGAGGAATCGCCCGACCCCGGGCATCAACTTGCTCAACATGATGGGGTCGACCGAGATGACCCCATCGATCTCGGGGAAGGTGGGATCGGCCCGGTGCGCGTAGTCGAGCATCAAGCTCGACGACAGTGGCCAGTCCGGTGACCAGTTGGCATTGCCGAAGCGTTGAGCGTCGGGGACCTCCCTGACGTACCAGGCATCTTCAGGGAGGGGGACGTCGGGGTACTGCTGCCGGTTGCGGTCGACGTTGTAGACGGATTCGCTGACGTTCTTCTCTTTAGGCAGGCTCGGCGATCCGTTCGTGATGGTCATCCTCGTTATCTGCAGGATCGACCCGCCGGTGCCCCGTTGTTCGGCCGGGTTCTGCATCGCGATCAGGTAGGTCCTCGGCCCATCTGCTCCTAGGAACCCCGGGAGGATCGCGAACCCTGCCTGTGCATCCGCTAGGAGGGCATCGGTGTCGCCGGCGCGCTCTATCCCCTTGGAGACGTCATCCCGGAAGCGCTCCGGCAACTTCTTCGGGTCGATCTTCGTGAGCTCGGCGCGCACGCCATCGATATTCGTGCGGATGTCGGCAACCGTCGCAGCTATCTCGGCGATGCGTTCCAAGCGGAACCGAGCGCTCTCCTTCGGGTTGTCGGGGTCGCGTTCGATGATCTTGTCCGGCCCTCGGAGCGCTCCCTCCGCGATGGCGAGGGTTCCGCGCGCCGCTTCAGCAGATAGCTCGGCTGCGCGAACGAAGTGCTCAGTCTCGTCTAAGGCATCCCCGAGCTTGGGCAAACCTTTGAGGAGATCCATCACGGGACCCGCACTCTCGAATCCGTTCCGGGCGCGACGCGACGCTGCTACTGCGGCCAGGGTTTCGTAGCGCGCTGCCTTGATGTTCCCGTTCCCTAAGGTCTTCTCCGCTTTGTCGAGGTGGGTCCTCGCGTCGAGCAACCCGCTCGCCAGGTTCCATGGTCCGGAAAGCAGGGCGAGCCACAACCACGTTGCGGCGAGACCAGCGATCAGTACCGCAGCCGAAGACAGGCCACTCCTTGACTTCAATCCGTCACCCTCATCGATCAGGCCTGGGTCAGCGCGCGCAGGCGCGGAGCTACGTCGCGACCCAGCAACTCGATGGCCTTGTGCGCGGGGGCCGCGTCCATGCCGGGGTAGTGGAGGCGCAGGATCAGATGGCTCTCCGGATAGCCGGCCATGATCCTTACGACAGGCTCCAGGTAAGCGACGACCTCGTCGGGCGTTCCATAAGCGGTGGTCCTTCGGATGTCTGACTCATCGGGGGGCATCACTTCGAGAGGTTTACCCGGAACGTCGGTCCCCACCCGCCAACCTGCATAGACGCCGAGCTGGTGTCCGATCCCATCACGGACCATCGGCCAGTCAGCGTCTGGATCTTCGATCACGTAGGCGTTCTGCAACAGGGCAACGATCGGTGGCCCCTCCAAACCTGCCTTCGTGCGTTCCTCGGCAACCATCTCGAACGCTCCGGCAACGCGGGTGGGTTCGGCGCGGGACGAGATGTAGCCGTCGCCGATCCGTCCCGCCCGCCGGATAGCGTCGTCGACGAAGCCTCCGATAAGGATCGGAAGGTCCCCGGCCGGCTTGGGTGTGACGCTTACGTCCTCGTAGGCGTAATGCCGTCCTTCGAACGAGAAGCGGTCCGTTGTCCACGCGCGTCGCAGGATCTCGGTGATCTCACGGAGCCTCCTCGTGCGCGTCGACACGTCGACTCCGAAAGCGCGGAATTCGTCGGCCCGCCACCCGATCCCGAGTCCGCAGATGACGCGGCCCCCCGACAGCTGATCGACGACGGCGAAGTCTTCGGCCAGGCGGATCGGGTCGTGGAAGGGGGCGAGAACGACTCCCGTGCCAAGCTCGATGCGGTCGGTAACTGCGGCGAAGGCCGCGAGGAGAGGGAGGAGCGACGGGAGGTAGCCATCGCCGGCGAAGTGATGTTCCGAGACCCACGCCGAATCGAGCCCGCTGCTCTCCACGGTTCGCACGAGGTCGAGGTAGTCGCGGTACTCCTGCGTGAACGAACGATCACTCGCGGGAGGTATCTGACCCGTGAACAGGCCAACGCCGATCTTGAAGCTCAATGGCACCTCCCAGACGCGCATCGGGCCCCCGAAAGGGGGCCCGATGACGCTAACAGTGCTGCGAACTAGCTATCTGATCTTGTACGACAGCGTCTGGAAGGCGATGTCGATCAGCGTGTCCGAGTGCGAACGCTCGGCGGCGTGGCTGACCCAACAAGCTGCAGCTGAGCAGATGGCGGTTGCATCGCCGGCTCCTGGGCCGATCACCGATCCGACCTTGGCCTTGATGTCTTTCATCGGCACCGAGATCGTCAGGGTCTTGGCTGCTGCATCGAAGGACCCCGTTATGTAAGCCAGGGTCTGACAGTTGATCGGTTGCAGGACGCCGATCGTCTCACCTGCCTTGCAGTCACCCTCGAGCCTGAAGTGGCCTTGCGGATCGACCTTGCCAACGCGCTCTGTTCCGTTCATGGCCAGAGCATCTGGCTTTCCGATGTCCGCGCTCTTTGCCGTCAATCGGTAGGTCGTCTTGCCATTGACCGAGAAGGCCCACAGGAAACGGAAACCTTCGGGGATCGCTCCGGTGGGAGGCATATCGGCCGTCGTCACGGTGAAGTCGAGGTTCTCTCCATTGCGGACGATGCCGCCCGACAACAGGTCGAACCCGGCTGGTATCGACTGACCGAGCCCCTGTGCGTTGTCGGCATCGCCCGCGGGGTCTTCCCACAGTTTCGTGGGGGCCGCCGCGCTGGCAGATCCGACGACACCCAGGACGATCAGGGCGCTGATTGCAAGTGCGATCCTCTTCATAGGTTCTCTCCTACTTCTTCGGGATCTTGTAGGAAGCAGCCAGGGCCGCGGCGTCGATGATGGTGTTGTTCAGCGACCGCTCCGCGACGTGACTCACCCAGCAAACCGTGCA
>JAXDJQ010000127.1:0-6321 GCA_034667565.1 Actinomycetota bacterium | reverse complement strand
GAAGGACGCAAGCCGAACTGGACCGGCAAATGACGACACCACACGAGATCCTCAACCCTCCGGCCCTTGCCGACCCCGTCGGCTATTCCCACGTCGTCGTGGCGACTCCAGGGCGCACGATCTACCTCGGCGGCCAGACCGCGCACGACGCGGACAACAAGCTGGTCGGGGACACGATCGCCGCCCAGTTCGACCAAGCCGCAGCCAACCTCGTCACGGCGCTGGATGCAGCGGGGGCGAAGCCCGAACATCTCGTGTCGATGCAGATCTTCGTGACCGACGTTGCCGAGTACAAGGGATCGCTCGACGAGCTGGCGGTCGCCTACCAGGAACACCTCGGACGCCACTACCCCGCTATCGCATTGCTCGAGGTGAAAGGTCTCTACGACCCTGCCGCGAAGGTGGAACTAGTAGCGATCGCGGTCGTTCCTTAGCGGTATAGCTCGCGGGCGATGATCTCGCGCTGGATCTCGGACGTTCCTTCGTAGATCCGCGTCGCACGCACATCGCGATAGAGGTGCTCGAGGAGATGGCCCTTCTCCAACCCTGACGCACCGTGGATCTGGAGGGCCACGTCGATGACCCACTGCGCGGTTTCGGTCGCAAAGAGCTTGGCTATCGCGGCAGCCTTCGTGACACGATCGCCGGAGTCGTAGGTGGCCGCCGCGTCGTAAACCAACAATCGAGCCGCCTTCACTCGCGCCGCGGCCTCTGCAAGTTGGTGACTCACGGCTTGGAACTCCCGTAACGGCTTTCCCATCGAGGTGCGCTTCCCCGCATACACAACGGCAGCGTCCAGCGCGGCTTGTGCCATCCCAACCGCGAAGGCACCGACGCTCGGACGGAACAGGTCGAGGGTTCTCATCGCGACGGCGAAGCCCCCATCGACCTCGCCGAGGACGTGGTCGTCTCCAACGAACACCCCATCGAGCTCCAGGGTGCCGATCGCGTGTGGCGCCAAGAGGTCGAGTGACTCTCCAGAAAGTCCATCTGCATCGCCCGGAACGACGAACGCGGTGACGCCGCGGGCGCCGCCGTCGGACGTACGAGCGAACAACGAGTACAAGTCGGCTTCCGGCGCGTTCGAGATCCACTTCTTCGTGCCCGACAGACGATAGCCACCGTCGACCTTCTCCGCCTTCAAGCTCAGCGCCGCAGCATCGGTACCCGCATCGGGCTCGGTCAACGCGAAGCCCGCAACGACCTCGCCCCGTGCCACACCTGGGATCCAGCGCGCCCGGAGCTCATCCGACCCAGACTGCACGATGGGGTAGCTTCCGAGACCCTGCAGTGCGAAGGCGGTCTCCGCGTCGGTCGAACCCCCCGCCAGCCCCTCACGCAACACGCACAAGGTCACAGCAGAAGCCGCGCCGTCCGAAGGAAATATCCGTGGCAACACGCCGGTGTCGCCCAACGCCTTGATCAGGGGTCGATTGATCCGGCCCGGGGTTCCCGCCGCAGCCAAAGGCGCCAGCTCGGTCGCGGCAAGAACGCGCGTCTCTTCGAGAAGAGACAGCGCCTCCGCCGTCATCCAGCGCGGATAGTCGTGCCCCTTCATCGGACCAGGCCTAACAGTTTTCCTTTTCGAAGGCAGTGATGGCCTTCTCGGCGTCGCGCGCTTCCTCTTTGTCCGGCTCTGGTCCCAGTCCAGCACGGGCGCGCAACGACTGAAGCAACACCGTCACGTCGTCCCGGATCTCGGGAGGAGAAGCCGCCTCCAGCTCATCGAGGTCGCCCGAGTGTTCCTCGACGAATCGGGCTTCGGCTTTCTTGAAGTCTTCTTGGGTCGCGTTCTTGTCGTCTTCGAGCTCCGCGAAAGCTTGGTCTCCTTCTTTGTCAAGCTTCTCCACGATGTCGCAGTAAAGGCTCAGGTCACCCTCTTCGCTGACGGCAGGCCCCTTCGCCTCCGGCCCTTCGGTCTTATCGTCACCACAGGCGCCCAACCCGAAAGCCATGACGATCACCGCAACTGATCCAAGAGCGCGCACCCAGCCCCTTCTAGACATCGGTTTCCCCTCTCGTTTTAAGTCAGTCCCAGCACCCTATGTCCGCGGGTAATAGTTTGTCCGCATCCTCGCGAGGAAGGGAGTTGGGGTGACAAAGGAGTCGCCGTACTGGAACCCGCGCCACGAAACGATGTCGCGCGAGGAGCTCGATTCGCTGCAGGTCCGCAAGCTGCGCAATCTGTTGGAGTGGACCACCGCACAGGTCCCCCACCATGCGAAACGATTGAACGACGCAGGTGTTTCGGTCGACTCGATCACTTCCCTCGACGATCTGAAACGCATCCCATTCATGACCCGCGACGAATGGATGCAGGGTCAGCTCGACCACCCTCCCTACGGACCGATCCTTGCGGCCCCCGAAGACTCTGCGATCCGCTACCACCTGACGTCCGGCACGACCGGCAAGACGCCGATCCGGGTGCTGGATTCGATGAAGGACTGGGAGTGGATCACCGAGATGTGGTGCTACGGCTTCTGGGGCTTCGGCGTCCGTCCCGCCGACCGCGTCTTCTTCGCATTCAGCTATGGAACGTTCGTCGGTTTCTGGGGAGCGCACTACGCGTGCGAGAAGCTCGGCTGCCTCGTGCTGCCGGGCGGGAACATGACAACCGAAGCGCGCGTCAACCAGATCATGGATATGAAAGCAACGGTGGTGTGTTCGACGCCGACGTACGCATTGCGGATGGCGCAAGAGGCGCGGGCCATGGGTATCGACCTGGCGAACGGTCCCGTCGAGCGACTGATCCTGTCGGGTGAGCCCGCGGGGTCGATCCCGGCGACGAAGAAGTTGATCGAGGAGCAGTGGGGAGCGAAAGCCGGCGATACCGCGGGGATGACCGAGCTCGGCACGATCATGATGTTCGAGTGCGACCACCAGCCGGGCGGTGCGCACATCATCGAAGACCACTACATAGAAGAGGTCATCGACCCCGAGACCGGCGATGCGGTCGCGTACGGCGAGCCCGGTGAGCGCGTCGTCACCTCCTTCGGCCGCGGTTTCATCCCGGTGATCCGCTACCGGACCCGCGACCTGGTGCTGAAGGTTCCCGGCTCGACGTGCGGATGTGGCCGTACTTTCGACATCTACGAGGGTGGCATCAGGGGCCGGGTCGACGACATGAAGCTCGTACGTGGCACGAATGTCTATCCCCGCGCCGTCGAAGCGATCGTGCGCGAGTACGAAGCGATCGACGAGTTCCAGATCCACCTCTACACGGCCGAAGGGATCCGCGACGAGATCGAGCTACTGGTCGAGGTTCCCGACGGCTCGGTAGATAGCGACGCCCTGTGCACCGAGCTCGGCAAGACCCTCGCCGAAGCGCACGAGGGTCTGCGCTTCCACGTGAAGAAGGTCGACAACGAAACGTTGCCCCGCTTCGAGCTGAAAGCCAAGCGCGTACTCGATGAGCGTGAGGTCGTCGGCGGTCAGGGAGAAAGGAAACAAGCCTGATGCAGAACGCGATCGGACAAGAGCTGAGCCCGGCCCAGGAAGAGCTGATGGGTTGCTATGACACCTTGGCCCGGGTCTTGGGCGATGACGCCTCGGGCCTGGCGCCCTTCGAACGCAGGAACGCGCTGAAGGCCCTCGCCGCCTTGTGGCAGGTAGCGAACGGACTGGATATGGATCGCGGCCAGACCTACCACCTGGGGGCATAAGCCCGGGAGGAAGCGGGCAAGAAATCCCGAAGGCTCGATCCAGAGGCGCATCCAAGGGGAGGAACAGTGGCACTTCGCGGGCTCATCGCAACGACCGTCCTTGCGCTGCTCGGGGCGGTCCCGGCCCCCGCAACCGCAACCGCATCGCATGACCCCGAACGGTGCCACACGAGGTCATGGATCGGGGGCTCGGTCGACCTATGCGGCGGAGCCCTCGTCTATCGCGACTACGTCTATGACGATTACGGTGCCGACACGGGGGCGCCGGGTGCGGAGAGCACCGCTCCCCTGGCGAATCCGGCCGGTGACCAGCGTTACGAGCAAGACGTCAACTCTGCCGATCTCGTTGACCTATCGATCGGTATCGATTCCGACACGGTGCACGTTTCGTTCGAGCTGAACGCTCTGTATCACGCTGACTCGACCGTCGCCGCCATCGCGATCAACACGGACAACGACCCGTCAACCGGTGGCGGTGAGTGGCCCGGTTTGGGCGTCTCGAGCGAAGGCTGGGACGAGATCCACAAGTTCGATACCGGGGATGTCGCCCACAACAACATCAGCGGCAGCTTCCCGAAACCGCCCGGTGATGTGTGGCGACTCCAGGCGGTGACCGCGATCAACGGTGGTCCAGTCATGAACGTCGCGTTCCGGGGCACGGATGAAGAGACCGCCGTCGGTACCTGGTGGGAAGACAAACAAGCGGCGGCGCTGGCGACCGGCGACATCTCCGAGTTCGGTCACGTCGTGCAGGTATCCGACATGACCGCCCGTGTGACGCGGCCAGCAGAGAACACACCTGGTTTCCACGAGCGCGTCTACACATCCAGGTACACGCTGCCGCCCGGCGAAGGCATGAGTTACGAGGGCAGGTTCGGGCGTCACGGCGAGACAACCCAGGTGTGCGAGCAGGAGTTCCACTTCTTCGGCCGCTACCAGCCTTACGGGATCTACATCCCGGATGGCAGCGAACCGCACGGCATGCAACTAGCGCTTCACGGTTGTAGCGCCAACCACGCGAGCCTGATCGACCAACCCGGTATGCAGAGCCAGTTCGGAGACAAGCTCAACCGCATCATCATCGTTCCGCTGGGACGCGGCCCGTACGGCTACTACTCCGACATCTCCGAACGCGACGTGCTCGATGTGATGAAAGACGTCGAACGCAACTACTCGATCGATCCCGACAAGGTCTTCTCGGGCGGCTATTCGATGGGGGGCTACGGGGCGCTGCGCATGGCGATGCTCTATCCCGATCGTTTCGCCGGGATGGTCAGTTGGGTTGGCTTCACGGGTGACTGCTTCAACGGAACGGCGCAGCCCGAAACCGGCAACCAGTGTGCCTCCGGTGGGATCGGCAACGTCATGAACTACGTCCGCAACCTCCGCCACATACCTTCGGCCCTCCTGTACATGGGCCAAGACGAGCTCGTGCACACACCGACATGGGTGGAGCTGAACAGAAGGTTCACAAACCACCACTCCCCATACGTCTTCTACCGGCATCCCACCGGCGAGCACTTCACCCTCGGCGTGGCCGACAGCTGGGTAAAGGAATCGGATTATCTAGCGCCGTTCGTGCGCCCCCGCAGGGTCGCACGGGTGACCTTCAGGACGAGGTCGCTCTTCGATTACGACAAGTACGGGATCCACCATGACCGTGCCTACTGGATCTCGCGCATACGCGGCCACGAGAAGACGTTCATCGATGTCGGTGCGAGGAGCCTCGGTTGCGGCATCCCCGAGCCTCGCTTAGAGACATCGATGCTCGAAGGCACAGATCCCGTTCCCTGGAGCGCCGAGCTGCGCAAGGTTGTCGGCACCCGTGACATCCCGAAGCATCGGAGGCTACGGCTGAAACTCGAGAACGTGAAGTCCCTGCGGATCGATGTCGACGAGGCCTGTCTCGCCAACGGCCCGATCACCTACAAGGTGCAGACGAGCGCGCCGGTGACGATCCACTTCTCAGATGGAAGGACACTTCACTTCAACGGGATAGGCCGCTACGACGGAAAGCTAGCCATCTAACGTGCCGCCAGTTCCCCCGATGAGGTCTCGTATGCACTGTCGCCTGCGAACGTTGCCGTGTAAGTCGTCTTCTTAGTCCCGTACTTCGCCGGTACCGCGAGGGTCGCTACCCCCGTAGACGAAGTCACAGCCTGGCCAAGCAACTGGCCGTCGGCATAGAACAGGACGGGACGACCCTCGACCGCCGGCCCATCGTCCTCGGTAACCGTCGCCACGAGGGCATCGGTGCGGGCCCCCTTCATGCGCGCGCTTAGGACGGTAGCGGTGGCTTCCTTCACGACCGTGAAGGACTGATCGGCGACGCTCCCCAGGAGGGTGTCGCTGCCGGCGAACGAGACCCGTAGGCCGTACTCGCCGGGCATCTCGTCGAGACCGAGCGTGAAGTGGGCGACGCCCGCCACGTTGGTGGTTGCCGTCGCGGTCTCGAGGACGCCGGATGCGGTGGACAGCTCGAGCACGAGGGTCTGGCCCTCGACGGCCGTGCCCTCGTCGTCCGCCAGACCTGCCTCGATCGTGACCTGATCGGTGTGTTGACCGGAGACCGGGCTCGACTCGGAGAATGCCAGCGTCGTTACGAAGGGCGGGCGCCGCGGCTCGATGCGACCTGGGTTCAACCAGTCGACGAGGTTCT
>JAXDJQ010000126.1:0-3438 GCA_034667565.1 Actinomycetota bacterium | reverse complement strand
CCCAGCTCCTCTGCCTTCGAGACCGCCTGGACCCGGCTCCGCACCTTGAGCTTCTTATAGATGCTCGAGATGTGTGACTCCACCGTGCGGGCCGAAAGGCCCAGCCTGGTCGCCATCTGACGGGTCGTGAGGGCCTCCTTGATCAGCCCCAGGATCTCGACCTCCCGCCCCGACAGCATCGCTGCAGCGCGCGATGAATCCCGCGACTGCCGAACGAAGGCCCCCAACTGCCTAGCTGCCTGTTCATGCTGACCTTCGGTGATTATCGAGTCCCCGGCAGCAACGGCTTCGATGGCTTCGACCAGGACCGGGATATCCGTGCTCTTGTCGAGATATCCGGCCGCGTCGGCTCGGACCGCATCGAATAGTGACTCCGGATCGTCGCGTGCAGTGAGCACGAGACAACGAGTGGTTGATCCCTCATTCCGAAGCGTTCTAACGATGTCGAGCCCAGACACCCCCGGCAACATCAGATCGAGGACGACGACATCGGGTTTGAGCTCTCTGATCTGCGCCAGAGCGGCCGCTCCGTCGGCAGCCTCACCTACAACCTCTAACCCGGGGGTCTGCTCGCACGCGCTCCTGATCATGCTCCGCATGGCGGTGTGGTCGTCGACCACGAACACCGTGGCCGGACGGTCGTCTGGGCGCTTCGAGGCTGCGCTCATGAAGCGAAAACTAAGCGATATGGGCCATGGAAACCATTCGTTTCAAGCGCCGCAGGGTCTCTGATCGAGCATTAGGCGACGAGGGTTGCCCGAGTCTTGTTCGAAGTCGAACGCATCCATCATGTCCGCGGCCCGGCGATCCCGTTCGGTCAGCGGCTCTAAGCCATGCAAGGTCTCGATGAACTTCAGCACCGATGAGAACTCGTAAGTCGTGTCGTCGACCAATCCGCGTTTAGCCCACGGGGAGATGATCAGTAAGGGCACGCGTGGGCCCAGCCCCATGACATCGAGGTGAGGTGGCGGCACGTGGTCGTAGAAGCCACCGAAGTCGTCCCACACGATGATGACCGCGGTCGAGCTCCACATAGGCGACTTCATCAGTGCGTTCAGATGCCTGACCGTCCAGTTCTCGCCTTTGCAGACGCTGTGGGTCGCTCCCGGGTGTTCGTCATAACCAACCCCAGGAAGCACCCACGACACCTCTCGCAGCTTGTTGGCTCTGATGTCCTGCATGAACCGGTCTTCGCGTACGACATCCGTTCCCCAATGCTCGGAGAATCGGATGTGTCGGATCGCGAGCAGCGCGCTGTAGTAACCCGCGTTCCCGTAATAGCGCCACGAGACCCCCGCCTCTTCGAGCAGGTCGGGGAGCACCTTGAAGTCGAAGCACGGCTCGACCTCTTGCCAGTACGACTCGACCTCCGGCACATCGGGGACCTCCTCCGCGCGCATGATCGTGCGTTCGTCCTTCTCCGACAGTCGGCGGAAGCGCGGCACGCGCTCTGATGGGTCATCGCAGTAACCCCCCGGAGTGATGTCGCCGCGCGTGATCTTGTTTCCCGTGACCCGGCCCGACTGCGCGGCAACCGTGTAGAGGTGCTCGGGAAAGGTTGGCCCGTACATGGACGAGAACATGTGGTCGCCGAGGACGAACTCGTCGGCGTACCTGAAATAGTTCGGCAAGGTCTTGCGATCGAACTGCGAGTAGCCGCCCAAGGAGTCCCCGTTGAGAGGGATCTTGTCGAACCCGTCCATCGCACCGCCGTTGACCGCTATCAATCCCGACTGGAAGTCGTGCCCGAGATCGAACGGCAAGATGTCGGGGGCCGGACTCAGAGGGATCTCTTCGCCGGTCGACAGCTTGCCGGTCGTCGTGCCCTCCGCCCCCGGGTAGCGACCGAAATAGTGATCGAAAGTGCGGTTCTCCTTGATGATGAAGACCACATGCTCGATCGGAGATCTCTCCTCTGGCGGAGGAGTCTTCTCGGCCCTGATGTCACCTTGTCCCACGTCATCCGTGCAGGCGACCAGCACCACGAGCGATATCGCGATGACAACTCGAGCCAGTCTCATACGATGCCCATTCTGCGACGCATCCTGGGAGGGTAGTCATGGGCGACGACGAGAAGCGACAGGACTAGGACGAGGAACGACAAAAGCAGGACGAGACGATCTCCGACTCTAAGAAGTGCCCCGAGTGCGGGGAACCCATCGAGAATGTCCGGGCCTCATGTCCCAACTGCGGTTACGAGTACAAGGACTCGGACTATGACCAGCCGGACGCGGGCGCGGACTTCGTTACGGGAAGTGAGATCGACGAGTCGGGCGAAGAGATCGTCGATGAGTCCGGCAAGGTCGAATCAGAGCGGAAGGAAGAGAACTAGATGGATCTCATGTCCGAGGCGTACCGAGGTGGTCGTGCCCGCATCTACGACCTGGTTCGTTCTCTCAACGAAACGGCTTTGAGCCAACAGGTGCCCGCCTGTCCTGACTGGACCGTCAAAGAACTGGTTGCCCACCTGACTGGGGTTGCAGCGGATTCGTTGTCCTCGAACGTCGCGGAGATGGGTCGGCCGGATTGGACCGCGTCGCAGGTCGAGAAACGCCGGAACGACTCCATCCAGACGATCCTGGAAGAGTGGGAAGAGATCGCCAAACAGATCGAACCGGCCCTTGACGACCTCCACCCCACGCTTGCTTCCGCTCTCATCGGGGATCTCATCACCCACGAGCACGATCTACGGGGAGCTCTCGGTGACCCGGACGCGAGGGATGAGGATGCCGTCGTCATCTCCGCGTCTTTCTACGCGCGGAACTTCGGCAAGAGGCTGAAGGACGCCGGCCTACCTACCGTCATCGTCGAGGCCGGCGAACATAGGTGGACGGCCGGCAAGGAGCAGCCGATCGGCTCCGTTCGTGCTCCTCTGTTCGAGATGCTGCGCGGACTCACCGGGCGGCGGACCAGCGACGAGGTCAAGGGTTTCGACTGGACCATCGATGCCGCGCCATACCTGGAGGTGTTCTCGATGTATCCCGTGACGCAAAGACCACTCAACGAGTAGAAGGAGAAAGATGTCGACGACCGCGAAGTTCATCACGTCACTAGGGACGTTCAAGGTGGAGCTCATGCCCGACCATGCCCCGACGACGGTCGCAAACTTCGTCGACCTCGCTACGGGACAGCGAGAATGGAAAGATCCCCGTGACGGACAACGGAAGACCGAACCGCTCTACGACGGCACGATCTTCCACCGGGTCATCCCAGACTTCATGATCCAGGGCGGCGACCCGGCCGGTACGGGCATGGGGGGGCCGGGCTACAGGTTCGAAGACGAGTGTCCTCCCGGTGGCCCGAAGCTAGACCGAGCCGGCCTGTTGGCGATGGCCAACTCGGGGCCCAACACGAACGGCTCCCAGTTCTTCGTCACAGTCAAACCCACCCCATGGCTGACCGGCAAGCACACGGTGTTCGGCGAGGTGACCGAGGGGA
>JAXDJQ010000125.1:0-4109 GCA_034667565.1 Actinomycetota bacterium | reverse complement strand
GGAGCAGGGTGGCGTTGCGATCGAGAACGTCAGACTGCACGAAGAGGCCCAGCGACTTTCGCTCACCGATGGTCTCACCGGGACCTGGAACCGTAGGTATTTCCAGATGCAGTTCCGTCAGGTTCTTGCCACCGCCACCCGATTCGAGCGTCCCTTCAGCGTTCTGATGCTCGACCTCGATCACTTCAAGCAGCTCAATGACAAGCACGGGCACCAACGCGGTGACGCGATCCTGATCGAATTCTCTCAGCGCGTTAAGCACACCTTGCGAGAGGTGGACACGTTCGCCCGGTACGGAGGCGAAGAGTTCATCTGCTTGCTGTCGGAGACCGATTCGGAAGGTGCGACTACCACCGGGGCCAAGATCAGAGAAGCGATAAAGCTGCAGCCGTTCGGAGGGATCGGAGATGAGCCGGTTTACGTCACCGTTTCTATCGGTATCGCCTCGTACCCCGAGCACGGGAACTCCTTCCACGAGCTGGTCGAGACGGCAGACCGTGCCCTCTACCGCGCTAAGGAATCCGGTCGCGACCGCGTTGAGGTCGGCGACGATCCATCTCCTCCGGGTCTTTCGGTCGCGCGCTGATGGCTGTTAGGAAGGCAGTCATCCCGGCCGCGGGCTTGGGAACGCGCTTCCTGCCCGCTTCCAAGGCGATACCGAAAGAGATGATCCCGGTGGTCGACAAGCCCGGGATCCAGTACGCGGTCGAGGAAGCGGTGCGCGCAGGCATCACCGAGATCGTGATCGTTACAAGTCGCGGCAAGGACTCGATCGCCCTCCACTTCGAGCGGGCGACCGAGCTCGAGGACCACCTATCGGCGGCGGGGAAAGAGGAGGCTCTTGGTCTCGTCAAACATGTCGCAGGTCTCGCCGACATCAGCTACGTGCTCCAGGAGGAGCCGCTCGGGTTCGGACATGCCGTCCTGCAAGGCAAGGCGTTCGTGGGGAGCGACGCCTTCGCGGTGATCGTTCCCGATGAGATCGTCCCGGAGCCCATCGATGACGAACCCGACCTGCTGGGCGAGCTCATAGCGATCCACGACCGCTTCGATGCCAGCGTGATCGCGGTCCAGGAGGTGTCGCACGAGGACATCTCTTCGTACGGCGTTATCGATCCGGAACCCGTCGAGGACCACATCCATAGGATCAAGGCGATGATCGAGAAGCCACCCCGCGATGAGGCCCCCTCGGACCTCGCGTCGCGCGGTCGTTACGTCCTCACCCCCGAGCTTTTCGACGCCTTGGAGCGGACCGAACAAGGGGTCGGTGGAGAGATCCAACTGACCGATGGTCTGAGGTTGCTTATGCAACAGCAGGACATCTACGCCTACGTGCACCCCGGTCCGATCTACGACGTCGGCAAGAAACTCGATTACCTGAAAGCAAGCGTTGAACTCGCGCTGCGGCGCGAGGACCTCGGGAAACCGTTCCGGGAATACCTCTCGGCCCGCCTTGAGGATCTGTAGACATGGTCGATCCCCATCCGGAGTCAGAGGCTCGCATGGTCGACGTGACGGCCAAGGACGTCACGGTCAGAGAAGCGGAGGCTTCCGGGATCGTCTTGATGCAGACGGCCACCCGCGATCGCATCCTCGCGAAGGAGCTCGACAAAGGAGATGCCTTGGAAGTGGCGCGGATCGCCGGCATCATGGCGGCGAAGAAGACGTCCGAGCTCATCCCCTTGTGTCACCCGATCTCCCTCGGAGCTGTCGAGGTGACGTTCGACCACGGGGACCGTGGCATCGAGATCCGCTGCGTCGTCAGGACCGCGGAGCGAACGGGGGTCGAGATGGAGGCATTGTCGGCGGTCTCGGTTGCGGCTCTGACGATCTACGACATGGTCAAAGGGATCGACCGAGAGGTCTCGATCTCTGAGGTTCGGCTGCTGCGGAAGAGCGGTGGGCGATCGGGTGACTGGGCCGCGAGTTAGGCGCTCGACCCTTCCTGTTTCGGCCGCTTGAGGAACGCAACCGTCCCGGTCGACTGGCTCTCTTGGACCTGGACCAGCTCCCAGCCCTCCTCGCCCCATTGGTTCAAGATCTCCTGGAGAGCGTGCGATATGAGCGGCACGCTCGCGTATTCCCATTTAGTCAATATGGTCGTGACCTCCTAGTCGGTGCCCCTCAGAAATAACCTAATCGACGTGACCGACGTCCTGGCCCATGCGGCGACAGGCGACCTGCTGGCGGAACACGTCGAATGGGCTCGCACTCCTTACGCCCGCGCCCGCGGGTTGATGGGTCGCGAAACGTTCCCCTCCGGGCACGCGCTGATCATCGAACGAGCGAATCAGGTTCACACCTTCTTCGTGAGGTGGCCCATAGATGTCATCTTCTGCGACCGCGATTGGAAGGTCCTTCGTGCCACGACCATGCCCCCATGGAGGATCGGCAGGTGGGTACGGGGCGCCCGTTACGTGATCGAACTACCAGCCGGGCGCGCATCCGTCCAGGTCGGCGACCGCTTAGCTATCGGTCCAGACTCCGATAGTTACGCGCGTAGTAGATGAGCGGATCGCCGTCGCCGGAGGTACAGCCCATCACGTCTCCCACGATGATGTCGTGGTCTCCTCCGTCAACGATGCTCGAGGTCCGACACTCGATCCACGCGATCGCGCCGTGGAGAAGAGGCGCTCCACTGCTACCGATCTCATGACCGTGTGAATCGAACGGCTTGTCACCGGCGTGGGCGAACGCACGCGAGATGTCCTCTTGGTCCGCGCTCAGGACATTGATCGCGAAAGTGTCGGCTAGAAGGGCTCTCGTTCGGGAGGACTTGTCCAGGCATACGAGTACACGGGGCGGCTCCAAGGAAACGGAGGCGAACGACGATGCAGTCATCCCATGCAGGCCGCCGTCGGACCCAACCGTCACGACCGTCACGCCGCTGGCGAACCGGCTCAAAGCGTCCCGGAATGAGGCTGGGTCCAGGGTCACAGCCCCGGGATCTCGTCCATCCCCGTGAAGAACGTCTCGCGCGGGAGGAACAACCAGAAGCCGTTCGCCTCGGCCAGGTTCTCGGCGATGAAACGGAGAGCTTCCGGATTCGGTCCGGCCGCCCCCGAACCGTCCGCCTTCATCGCCCCTCGGCGGGTGAGCTCGTCGATCAGATCCTGTGTGGGGTGGCCCTCGATCTCCATCGCGGCCCAGTCTAGTGGGGCTAGTCGCGCGTCGATCGACGCGCGTAGGTGTCCCTCGCGGCAGTGAGGATGCTGCTCGACACGCCGGCAAGGAACGCAACGATCGAGAAGAACAGGATCGCTATCACGACCCGCCGGGTCGGCCCTGCCCAGTTGACCGTCACGAAACCGATCGCCGATAACAACCCGGAGATCGCGGAGATGACGGTCAGCGAGATCGCGGCCGAGTGCAAGCGACTGGATCGCGCGGGGCGCCGAGCAGGTTCCTCAGGAGGCGAGACGCCTATCGGTACGACGTCACCTTCGTCGGTGGTCAGCTAGCTCGACCTTCCACCCAGTTGACCAACGTGCGGACCGCGACCCCCGTTCCGCCTTTCGAGTTCTCGTCGTAGTCGGCTTCGGCTCTTGCGGCGCCGGCGATGTCGAGGTGGGCCCAGGGGATGTTCTCGCCAACGAACTCTTGCAGGAACAACCCAGCGATGATCGCGCCACCCCATCTCGAACCGACATTCTTGAGGTCGGCAACCTCCGACTCGAGCTCCTTCTTGTAGACGTCGTAGAGAGGCATGTGCCAGATGCGCTCACCTGCTGCCTCCCCAGCCCCTTCGAGCTCGCGCGCCAAGCCGTCGTCGTTGGAGAAAAGCCCGGTCGCCTTCTTGCCAAGCGCCACCATGATCGAGCCCGTGAGCGTTGCTACGTCGACGATCGCATCGGGCTTTTGCTCCGACGCGAACACGAGGGCATCGGCCAGGATCAGGCGTCCTTCGGCATCCGTATTCAGCACCTCGGTCGTCTTCCCGCCGTAATGCTTGAGCACATCGCCCGGTCGCACGGCGGTGCCGCTCGGCATGTTCTCGGTTGTCGGCACGTAGGCAAGGACTTCGACGGGCAGATCCAGCTTGGCGATCGCGGTGATCGCACCGATGACCGCGGCCGCGCCACCCATGTCGGTCTTCATCGTCTCCATGT
>JAXDJQ010000124.1:0-3551 GCA_034667565.1 Actinomycetota bacterium | reverse complement strand
TGCGACTTCGCATCCGCTTCAACGCGTGAGCCACGATCAGCTCTGATGACGGCCTCGGAACGAACGCGCCCGGACGCACCTTGAGCTCCAAGCCGTAGAACTCGATCTTTCCTCTGATGAACGGTTGAGGCTCGCCGCCGGCGCGGCGTGCTATGTACGAAAGGTAGCGCTCGCGCTGTCTGGCAGGGGGAACCACATCGTCGGAAAGGTCCTCAGCCTCTTCGTCGCTGATGTGAAGAGCAGACGCGAGCAGCTGCCGGGCTTCGTACAAGTTGTCGTGATCTTCGAAACGAGCTGAGCTGTCGGCCAAGACCCGTTCGCCAAGCTCCAGCAGTTCTCCGACGGACCTGGGCTCGCTCATAGGCGCGGAATGGTACTTGGGGCTGTTTGCCGATCAGGACAGTCACTGCGGAGATGTTGCACCCACGAGGCTCGACAAGCGTGGATTGTTAGACGGACTCTTCGACCTTTGGGTCGTCCGAAGGGACCTCGATCGTTGGCCTCTCCAGTTCGGACGAGAGCACGATCGTCGTCCTCGTCCGGGCCACACCCGGGATCATCCTGATCCTTCTGAGCAAGCGTTCGAGGTCTTTGTTCGTGGCAGTACGGATCTTGATCATGTAACAGTCCTCGCCGGCGATGCGATGGAACTCGAGCACGTCCGGTTCGTCGCATATCCGCGCCACGATCGGGTCGTCGGCGGCGAATTCATTGCCTTCTGAAAGCGTCACCATCACGAAGCAAACGTGGTTGCGGTCGAGGATCTCCGGATCAAGGATCGCGGTGTAGCCCGCGATCACACCCTTCTGTTCGAGCTTGCGCACTCGCTCGTGAACCGCGGGACCTGACAGCCCCACCTCTTTGGCGATCGCCGCGTGCGACATGCGCCCGTCCTGGCGAAGGAGCGTCAGGATCTTGCGATCCACAACGTCAAGAGCCGCGCCCATCAGGCACGGCCCTTGGAGAGATCGAGAGCGGAGGTGATCATCTGCTGCTCCTTAGTGGCGGTGGGTCACCCAGTCGTCACCGTCACGGGTGTCGACGCCATAGGTCAACGCCACAACAGCAAGCCCAACCGGGACTCCCATGAAGATTGCTAGGTCGAGCAACATATCTACCACCTACTTCCTAAGCGAACAACCTGATTTACAAAGGAAGTATAGGCCGAGTCGGTCGTAGTGTCAAACACATTCCTAGGCAGAATAGGGAAAGGGCCGGGGATTCCCCGGCCCTTTGCATCCTTTACTTAAGTTTCTTAAGGACTATCCGAAATGTCCTTGGTAATCCTCGGTTAGCGGCCCATCCCCAGGCGTTGGGCAGTCTGGAGTGCTTTCCCTTCTGTCTTGAGAGCCGGCGCCACCATCACCTCGGCCTTCTGGAACTCCTTGATGTTGGCGTAGCCGCACGTCGCCAAGCTCGTACGAAGCGCTCCGAACAGGTTCAAGCGACCGTCGTTCTCGTGGGCCGGGCCAACGAGGATCTCCTCCAAGGTTCCAAGCGTTGACGTCTGGACCCGCGCGCCCCGGGGCAAGGTCGGGTGGAACGTCGCCATCCCCCAGTGGTAGCCGTGACCGGGAGCTTCCTCGGCCGTGGCGAGGGGCGATCCGATCATCACCGCGTCCGCGCCACAAGCGATCGCCTTCGCGATGTCACCACCCGTACGCATCCCTCCATCGGCAATGACGTGGCAGTAACGACCGGTCTCGTCGAGGTGCCGGATGCGTGCACCTGCTGCATCCGCGATCGCCGTCGCTTGCGGAACACCCACGCCGAGGACGCCTCGCGTGGTGCACGCGGCCCCCGGACCGACCCCAACCAGGACACCCATCGCTCCGGTCCGCATCAGGTGCAGCGCGGTCGAGTACGACGCGCAGCCTCCGACGATCACCGGGATGTCGTAGGTCGAGATGAATCGCTTCAGGTTCAGAGGTTCGTGCTGTGTCGAGACGTGCTCCGCCGATACGACCGTTCCTTGGATCACGAGGATGTCGAGCTCGGCCTCGAGCGCGATCTTGTGATACTGCTCGACCTTCTGTGGTGTCAGTGACGCAGCGGCAACGACTCCGGCATCCTTGATCTCGCGGATGCGCTTGAAGATCAGCTCCTCTTTGACCGGCTCTTGGTAGAGCTGCTGCATACGAGCGGTCGCCTTGTCGGGCTCGAGCTCTGCGATCTCGGCGAGGATCGTTTCCGGATCGTCGTATCGGGTCTGCAGACCCTCGAGATTGAGAACGGCGACACCACCCAGGCGGCCGACTTCGATAGCCGAGCGAACCGAGACGACCCCATCCATCGCCGAAGCCATCAGGGGAAGCTCGAACTTGAAAGCGTCGATCTCCCACGTGATGTCGACGTCGTCGGGATCCCTGGTACGACGGGAGGGGACGATCGCTATGTCGTCGAACCCATAGGCCCTGCGGCCCGCCTTGCCGATACCGATCTCTATCTCCACTGCGCCTCCTGCTTCCGGCCTCTTTGAATGACGCTACTGGTCTAGGTCTTGCCTCACAAGCTTTCCGGACAACTCCTCGTTCAGAAGTCGGACATCAGCATCAACCATGATCCGAACCAACTCTTCGAACGTCGTCTTCGGCTCCCACCCCAGCACTTTCCTCGCTTTGGAAGGGTCCGCTAATAGGTAATCAACTTCAGACGGTCGGTAATATTTCGGGTCCACCTCGACGTAGCGCTGCCAGTCGAGTCCCACGTGACCGAACGCCAGCTCCACGAATTCCTGGACCGTGTGCGCTTGGCCCGTTCCGATCACGAAATCTTGAGGCTCGTCCTGCTGGAGCATCATCCACATCGCCTCGACATACTCGGGCGCGTAGCCCCAGTCCCGCTTCGCGTCGAGGTTGCCCAGGTAGAGCTTCTCTTGAAGTCCGGCCTGGATACGCGCAACCGCCCGAGTGATCTTCCGGGTTACGAATGTCTCGCCGCGTCGCTCGCTCTCGTGGTTGAACAAGATCCCGTTGGCTGCGAAGACCCCGTGAGCCTCCCGGTAGTTAACCGTGGTCCAGTACGCGAACATCTTCGCGACCCCGTAGGGGCTCCGAGGATGGAACTTCGTGTCCTCGTTTTGAGGTGGGGGGGCGGCACCGAACATCTCGGATGAAGAGGCTTGATAGAAGCGGGTTTGGACCTGCGACGCCCGGATCGCCTCGAGGATCCTCACGGTCCCCATACCGGTGGTCTCTCCGGTGTATTCCGGGACATCGAAGCTGACCATCACGTGGCTCTGAGCCCCCAGGTTGTAGACCTCGTCGGGCTGGAGGTCCCGGATCAGGTTCACCAGAGCCCCGGAGTCGGAGAGGTCCCCGTGATGGAGGTGGAGCCGGACCTTCGCCTCGTGAGGATCCTGGTAGATATTGTCAAGACGGCTGGTGTTGAAGCTCGACGACCGCCTGATGAGACCGTGGACGTCGTAGCCCTTCTCTAGGAGGAGCTCGGCGAGGTAGGAACCGTCCTGGCCGGTGATGCCCGTGATGAGCGCTTTCTTCATGTGGGACGAACCGTTGCGCTGGCCGGGCCGCGCGTTCGAGAGAGATTCC
>JAXDJQ010000123.1:0-2963 GCA_034667565.1 Actinomycetota bacterium | reverse complement strand
CTAGGGCCGCGCATGCTCCGACGATGTCGATGATGGCGTCATCTGACCCGACCTCATGGAAATGCACCTCGTCGATGTCCGACATGTGGATCTTCGCCTCTGCTTCGGCGAGCACGCGGAACGCGTCGAGTGCCCGCTGCCTCACATTTGGTGCCAGCTGCGATGCCTCCAGCAGCATGACTATGTCGACGTACCTTCGCTCGGTTGTCTCATCGCCATCCCACGCAATGACCGACTCGATCGCACGGATCCCGTTCTTCGACACGTACTTGAGACCGATGTCCCGGACGGTGAAGGGGAGACCGCGCACGGCCTCGGTGATGAGTTTGGGATCCACTCCAAGGTCCATGAACGCGCCGATCAGCATGTCGCCCGATGCCCCGGAGGAGCAATCGATGTACAGGGTCTTCATCTAGACCTGCTGCGCAGAAGCCGTAATGCGAAGACTGCGGCTCCGAAGCCGTTGTCGATGTTCATCACCGCGACCCCCGCTGCACACGAATTCAGCATCGCCAGTAGCGCTGCTAGCCCTTCGAAGGACGCCCCGTATCCGATGCTGGTTGGAACGGCGACCACCGGCGCGGCGGCGATCCCGCCGACGAGGCTCGCTAGGGCCCCCTCCATCCCTGCAACCACGATGATGACGTCGCTCTCGTTGAGGCGATCCTGGACCGCGAGGAGCCGATGTAGGCCGGCAACTCCAACGTCGTTGATCCGTTCGACATTCGCTCCGAGGGCAGAGGCTGTGATCGCAGCTTCTTCCGCGACGGGCAGATCCGACGTTCCTGCGGAGACGACCGTAACGGTTCCGGTGATGGTGCCAAGTTCCTGAGGACGTATGACTACGAGGCGCGCCACCGGATGGTGCTCGGCCTCGGGAAACCTCTGTGCGAGCGCCTTGGCAGTCTCATCAGAAACACGTGTTGCAAGAACGGTGGAAGTGGTCGCCACGATCAATCGTTCGGCGATCGAAACCACCTGCGTGGGCGTCTTGCCTTCCGCATAGATGGCCTCCGGTATCCCCTGGCGGAGCTCGCGATGGATATCGAGCTGGGCGAAGCCGAGATCTTCGATCGGACTACGTTGCAAAGCTTGGAGCGCTTCCGACATCGTCGCGGTCCCACTCTTCAGGTCGCTGAGCAGGACTTTCACCTCTTCTGGACGCATGTGCCAAGTGTAGGATGAGCCACCGTGCCAGACCTTTCTACCGACCAGATAACCCTCGCGCTCGCCATCGTGGCGAGCGTTGCCCTTCTATGCCTGCTCGCTACCATCGTCCTTTCCATCAAGTTGAGAAAGGCGCGTGAGCAGTACGCCCTGTTGCGCGGCGAGGGAGAGCCGAAGGACATCTTTTCCATCGTCGGCCGCACCCTGAAGCAGATCGGCAATGTCGAGCGCAGGATCGATGGTGTCGTGGTCGCTCTAGAGGAGCAGACCGCGCTCGGCCGATTCGCGATCCAAAGATTCGGACTTGTTCGATACAACGCGTTCGAGGAGATGGGTGGACAACTTTCTTTCTCTGCCGCTTTCCTCGACGATCATGGTGACGGGATAGTGATCTCATCGATCAACGGGCGGACGGAGACCCGCACCTACGCCAAGTCGGTGAAGGGACTCACCTCTCCCCACAACCTTTCCGATGAAGAGCGGGAAGCCATCGCAACCGCTTCGAGCGGTTCCAGTCGCATCGAAGCCGACGCCACAGCGACCCGCTAAGCGGGGCCCATGATCGATCTCAAGCACCTTCGAGATGACCCGGACGCGTTCCGGAAGGGATACGCCCGCCGGGGAGGAGTCGAGGGTCTCGACGATGTCATCCAGCTGAACCAGCGATACCGGGATCTGCTCAGCGAGGTGGAGACGGTGCGTGCCGAGCAGAACCGAGCGTCGAAGGCGATCGGACAAGCATCTCCCGAGGAGAGGCAAGCCGCGATCGAAGATGCGAGGACCCTGGTCGACCGCCTGAAGGAACTGGAGCCGGAACTGGAGCAAGCTTCTTCCCAACTGGAGGAGGCCGCCGCCTTTCTACCGAACATCCCCCACGAAACAGTGCCGGAAGGATCGTCGGAAGACGACAACGTGGTCGAACGCGAGGTTGGCGAGAAGCCCTCGTTCGATTTCGACCCTAGGGACCACGTTGCGTTGGGCGAAGGTCTCGGCGTCTTCGACGCGGAACGGGGCGCGAAGACCTCCGGTAGCAGGTTCGTCTACCTGACGGGGCAGGGGGTCTTCCTCGAACTGGCGTTGGTGAGATTCGCTCTCGAGCATCTCAACGAACATCGCTTCACCCCGGTCATCCCACCGGTCCTCGTCCGCCGTCACGCGATGTATGGAACCGGGTTCTTCCCGGCCGACGAGCACGAGTTCTACACGGTCGAGAGAGACGAGCTCTTCCTAACGGGAACCTCCGAAGTCGCGCTCGCGGCGATGCATTCCGATGAGATCCTCGAGACGAAGGATCTTCCCGTCCGTTACGCGGGATTCTCACCGTGCTTCCGGCGAGAAGCCGGCAGCTACGGGAAAGACACGAAGGGCTTGGTACGGGTCCATCAGTTCGACAAGGTCGAGCAGTTCTCGTTCGCTCACCCGGATGATTCTTGGGACGAGTACGCGGCGATCCGAACGAACCAAGAGAAGATCTTGCAGGCGTTGGAGATCCCTTACCGGGTTCTCGTGATGTGTGCCGGAGATCTCGGGTCGAGCGCCGCGAAGAAGGTCGATAACGAAGCGTGGCTCCCAGGGGCTCAACGATTCATGGAGGTCACCTCTGCGACGAACGCGACCGATTTTCAATCTCGACGGTTACAGGTTCGTTTCCGGGATGGAGGCTCAACCCGATTCGTTCACACCTTGAACGGAACGGCATGTGCGGTGGGGCGCACGATCGTCGCGTTGCTCGAGAACCACCAGCGGGGAGACGGATCGGTGGCGATACCGAAGGCATTACAGGTCTACACGGGATT
>JAXDJQ010000122.1:0-4015 GCA_034667565.1 Actinomycetota bacterium | reverse complement strand
CTGATGCCGTTCACTTACTCGATCACGAACGGGATCGGCGCGGGATTCATCGCGTTCACGTTCATCAAAGTCGCGCGGGGTAAGTCGAGCGAGGTGCACCCGATGATGTGGGTGTCGACGATCGCGTTCGTCCTGTACTTCGGCATCTTCTACGTGCGGCTCTACTTCACGTAAACGTTTGGACTTTCAGCCGTTACTTGTCGTCGCGCTGGGTGGCAACGCGATGCAAGATCCGCGCGGCGACGATTCGGTTGCGTCTGACTTCGAACGCACCGCTCATACGGCCGAGCATCTCGTCGCGATCGTCCAGGCAGGTTGGCGCTTGGTCATCTCGCACGGCAACGGCCCCCAGGTGGGCAACCATCTCTATCGGAGTGAACTAGCGCACGAAGATGGTCTGCCGTTGCTTCCCCTCGACGTGTGTGTCGCCGACACCCAGGGGGGCATGGGTTACGTGCTGCAGCAGTCCCTGGCCAACGCTTTCCACGCTGCGGATCTGCCCGCTGTAGTGACCACGCTTGTCACCCAGGTGCTCGTAGACGAGAACGATCCGGCGTTCGAGGCTCCTTCGAAGCCCGTCGGGGAGATGATCCCAAGCGAGAAAGTGATGGCTCTGCGAGACCGTGGCTGGACCTTGGTCGAGGATCAGCGACGAGGCGGTTGGCGGCGCGTGGTTCCGTCTCCGGATCCGAAGGAGATCATCGAAGCCGGGGCGATCAAGGCTCTCGTCGATGGGGGCGTGATCGTCGTAGCGGCCGGCGGGGGCGGTATCCCCGTGCGGCATGCCGAAGATGGGTCCCTCGAGGGTCTTGCCGCGGTCATCGACAAAGACCTGGCTTCCGCGATGCTCGCCATCGACCTCGATGCGGACGGCCTCTTGATCCTCACGGATGTTGAGTCCGTATACGACGGCTATGGGACGGAGAACGAGAGGCCCCTGGCCCAGGTCTCAACCTCCGACGCGCGCGAACGACTCGAGGCGGGCGGCTTCGATCACGGCAGCATGGGCCCGAAGTTGGAAGCGCTCGTGAGATTCAGCGAGGCAACCGGGAAGCTTGCGATGTTGACATCGATCGAACGCGCCGAGCAAGCGCTGCAGGGGAGTGCAGGCACGCGCGTCGTGCGGTAAGTGACCTAGCTCACCCCGCGCGCTCGGTCGGCCAGTCACGGTCGTGCGATGTCGAAGGTCTGGTTGGTGGCGTGCATCCTCGTGCTCGCGGGCCCGCATCAGCAGGCTCATGCATCCCAGTGGTTCATCCCTCCCGTAGATGGAGCGATCGCACGGCGGTTCGAGCCACCAGGGACCGAGTGGGGGCCGGGACACCGGGGGATCGACTACGCGGTCTCGTCCGGCACCGCCGTGCGTGCGATAGGCGATGGGACCGTGTCCTTCGCTGGCGACGTAGCCGGAACGCTGGCGGTAACGATCTCTCATGGTGAGGGACTAGAGAGCACCTATTCGGACCTGTCCGCGATCGATGTCGCCGAGGGTGATGTCGTCGACCAGGGTTTCTGGATCGGCAGGAGTGGATCGGCGCACGGGGCCGATGGCCTTCACCTCGGCGTGAAACTCGCTGGCGCATACGTCGACCCCGAGGGATACATCGGCCCCCAGGACCTCAGTAGCGCGATCCGACTAGCGCCGCTCGTCTGGGAGCCACCACTTTCCCTCCCGGAGACATTCCGCGTGCCGTTCCTCAGCGCGGAGGAGCAGCCGCACTGTGAACCGATAGCGAGTGAGGAAGCCGGCGAGCAGAACAAGAACATCGCGGTGCTCGTTGCAGGGATCGGGAGCAAGACCATGGGTGGTGTGTCGGCCGCGTTGTACGAGGCAGGGGGTGACTTGCTCGGTTATCCAGCCTCGAGGACCTATCCGTTCTCTTACCGAGGGCACCAGGATCCATCTCTGCACCGTCCCTATGCGCGCGAGGACACGTTCGGCGACATCACCCAGGCGGCCGAAAAGCTGCGGGATCTGCTAGAGGCGATCGCCGGGCGTCATCCTGGAGACCACGTGGATCTCATCGCTCACTCGCAGGGCGGGATCGTTGCTCGTGCTTACCTCGAGCTCGCTGCCGGTACCTGGGACCCGCGGCTTCCGCTGGTCGACCATCTCGTCACGTTCAGCAGCCCGCATAAAGGCGCTCCACTTGCCGGCGCCAGGAAGGACCTAGACCGGACCCTTGCAGGGCACGCGGCTCTACGCGCCGCGTCGTGGTGGTCGCGGCATTCGGGACCCGTTCCCGATCCGTACTCATCTGCCGTCGGTCAACTGGCTCCGGGTTCGGACTTGTTGGAACGGCTGGATCGCGAGGCGGTCGCGTTCGGAACCCGGGTCCTCACCCTGGCTATCCCCAACGACCTCGTCGTGCCGGCCGACCGGGCAGGCTGGACCCCATATCCGTCGGACGTCGTGGCTCCTGGCGGTCTGAATGGCCACGACGCGATCGTGACCGCCGAACCCGCGATCGCGAGTGCCAGGAGGTTCCTCCGCGATGGGCCGGCCGTGTGCCGCGACGGGTGGGACGTCTGGGGGCCTCGGGCGGGCCACCTCATCACCATGACGGAACGGGCGACGCCGTGGCTGTATCGAGCCCTGATGTCTAGGTAGGGGAGTCGAGGAAAAGAAGAGCCCCCTGCGGTTGGGGGGGAGAGTGCAGGGGGCTCTGGGTGGTTCTTGTGTCTGATCCATATAGTGCTCCTGTTGCCTCGCATTCACTAGGCCTCGCACGCCCCATTTCCGGATGGAGTGATTGTGCTCCGGAGACAAACCCCGGCTGGGGCGCCGCTCCCCCCTAGGATGGCTCCGATGCAGAATCGCCTCCCCGTCGACTCACCCGGCCTAGAGGCCGAGTTCGCTCGGGTCGAGGTACTGCGCAGCAGTCGCAGGAAGAAGACCATCTCGGCCGAGATCGTGGGCGACGCGTTGATCGTTTCGATCCCCGAACGGATGTCGCGGGCCGAAGAGCAAGAGTGGGTCGAGCGGATGGCGCAACGCATGTCGGAACGCAAACGCCGCGACCGGTTGAATGCTGACGGAGCCCTTGCCCAGCGGGCTGCTGATCTCGGCGATCGTTACCTCGGTGGTGTGAGGGCTCACGACATCGAATGGGTCACCAACCAGAAGTCTCGGTGGGGCTCGTGCTCCCCTCAGGAACGTTCGATCCGACTTTCACTGGAGCTCACGGAATATCCGGCATGGGTTCGCGACTACGTGATCATCCACGAGCTCGCTCACCTGGTTCATGCCGACCACTCCGATCGCTTCTGGGATCTCGTGAATCGGTACCCGCTGACCGAACGAGCCCGCGGCTTCCTGATCGCGAAGGGGATGGAAGAGGGCTAAGCCTGCTCTGTGGGCATACTTGTTCCATGTTCGCCGGTCTGGGTCTCCTGTTGATCGCGGTGCCGATCATCGAGCTATATGTGTTGATCCAGGTTGGCCACGTGATCGGCGTCGGTTGGACGATCCTCTTGTTGATCGGGATCTCCGTTGTCGGCACGATCCTGCTGAAACATGAAGGCATGGCGACCTGGCGCCGGTTGAACGAAACCATCCGCACCGGCCACATGCCTACCGACGAGGTGACCGACGGCGCTCTGGTGCTGATGGGCGGGGCACTGCTTCTGACCCCAGGTTTCGTCACCGATGTCTTCGGACTGTTCCTGCTGTTCCCGTTGACGCGCTCGGTCGCAAAGATCTTCGCTCGGAAGGCCTTCGGAGTAACGATGGCTACTCGGTTCCCCGGCGTTTCGGCCGCTACGGCTACCCGCCGAAAGGTTTACGACGCACGCGTTACCGACGTCCGCCGCGTCGATGGATCTAGCTCTCCGGCGCCGCTTCCTTCCGTGCAGCTGGACCCTTCTGACGAGGACGATTCTCCGGATAGGACACGGTAGGACCAACCCGTCCTTGCTCCGGGTACGCGGCGCGGTCGAAGTCCTCCGCGGGACGTTGATAACTGTTGATGCGAACGCGCAACTCCTCCGGATAGCCGCCGTCGTGAACCGTTAT
>JAXDJQ010000121.1:0-3307 GCA_034667565.1 Actinomycetota bacterium | reverse complement strand
GCCAGGCTTACGAGATCGACCGATTCCGTCAAGAGAACCGACGACTCTCGAGCTTGGAGCTGAAGCGCACGATGGTGGGCCGAGGATTCTTCGCGTTGGTTCAGATCTTCTTCTCGATCACCCCCGCCTTCGTTTACCTCGTTGCGGGCATGCTCCTCCTCCGAGGAGACGTCGGCGCGGGGATAGTTGGCACGATCGTCGCGTTCACCACATTGCAGAGCCGCTTGTTCTTCCCGATGGGTCAGCTGCTCAACGTGAATGTCGAGGTGCAATCGGGCCTGGCGTTGTTCGACCGCATCTTCGAATACCTCGACCTCGAACGAGACATCGTCGACAAGGATGGCGCGCTCGAGGTGGACCCCGCTTCGGTCCGCGGCGAGGTCACGTTCGAAGACGTCTGGTTCCGTTACGAGCGCCCGATCGAGGAGGACAGGCTGTGGACCATCGGGGGCGTGGAGTTCACCATGGAACCCGGCAAGCTCGTTGCCCTCGTGGGGCCGTCGGGGGCAGGGAAAACCACCCTCACATACCTGTTGCCACGTCTGTATGACGTCGACCGGGGCGCCATCAAGATCGACGGGATGGACGTCCGCGACATCCGCCTCGAATCGATCGGCGAGATCATCGGCATGGTCACTCAAGAGACCTACCTCTTCAACTCAAGTGTTCGAGACAACCTTCGCTATGGGAACCCCGACGCGACGGACGAGGAACTCGAATCGGCCGCACGCGCAGCCCATATCTGGGAACGCATCGAAGAGATGCCCGAGGGTTTCTCGACGATCGTCGGCGAACGTGGCTACAAGATGTCGGGCGGCGAGAAGCAACGCTTGGCCATCGCCCGCGTCATCCTGAAGAACCCTCGGATACTCATCCTCGACGAGGCAACGAGCGCGCTCGACACCATCTCGGAACGACTCGTACAGGAAGCACTCACTCCTCTGATGCAAGGCCGCACGACGATCGCTATCGCGCACCGCTTGTCGACGATCCTGGCAGCGGACACGATCCTTTACCTCGAGAAGGGACGCATCCTCGAACGTGGTTCGCACCAAGATCTGTTGGACCGGAACGGTGCTTACGCAGCTCTGTACCACGAGCAGTTCTCCGACGGGAAGGTCGAGACGAGATGCGAGGATGGGCTCGTTCTCGCTTCAGGCGAGGTTGTTCCCAACCCAGACATCGAGGAGGCAGTGTGAACATCACGGGAAAGGTCGCGCTCGTAACCGGCGGCGCGTCGGGACTCGGGGGCGCAACCGTGACCGCCCTGCACGAAGCCGGCGCTTCCGTGGTCATCGTGGATCTGCCTTCATCCAACGGCGAGGTTGTTGCGAAGGAGCTCGGCGACCGGGCTCGTTTCGCCCCCGCGGACGTGACCAACGAAGATGACGTGAGGGCCGCGGTCCAGACGGCTGCAGACGAGTTCGGCGGTCTCCATGTCGTCGTGAACTGCGCGGGCGTCGGGTTCCCAGGTCGGGTGCTCACTCGCGACGGCGATGCGATCGATCTGGAACGCTTCGAGTTCGTCGTGAAGGTCAACCTGATCGGCACCTTCAATGTGATCCGTCTGGCTGCAGCTCAGATCGCGAAGCAAGACCCGGAGGCCGAGGAGCGAGGGGTCATCGTCAACACCGCCAGCATCGCGGCATTCGACGGTCAGATCGGACAGGCTGCCTACGCTGCTTCCAAGGGAGGGATCGTGGGCATGACGTTGCCCATCGCTCGTGATCTATCCAGCAAGCTCATCCGGTGCGTCTCGATCGCGCCGGGCACGTTCGATACCCCGATGCTGGCGGGGTTGCCCGAGGAAGCTCGCCAGAAGCTCGCCGAAGGGATCCCGCACCCCCACCGTCTAGGGAGCCCGCCGGAATTCGCGGCCCTCGTACGCCACATAGTCGAGAACCCGATGCTGAACGGAGAGACGATCCGTCTCGACGGCGCCCTCCGCATGCCCCCCCGCTAGCGACCTGGGGGGTTAGGAAGTGGCTAGGTCTACTAAGACACGTGTCGGCTACGCCGACACCGGCTTAGCAGCAGGACCGGTCTAACCGGTCCGCACTACCAGCTCCGCGTCTTCTTCCTCTTCTTCATCCTCGTCGCCCGAGTAGCTGGTCTCGGCGAGCTCCTGATCCAGCTCGCGCCATTCCTTCTCGGCCCACCTGAGCTTTTCGGCGGCGGCTGCCAGATCGAGGAAGTGGACCGGCACGATCGAGGCTCGGGGCCGAAGATAGGCGTCTCCGATCAGGGCATCTAGCTCCCTACGCGCCTGTACCAGGCGGGAATGGATCTCTCTCAAACGCTCGGCCTGCTCGGGGGTGTATCTGTACCCGTGGCTCAGGGCGCGCTCCTGGTTAGAAGGGGCGGGGGAAACGGACGTGCCTGAACGGCATCACCAGGGTAACGCTCCTCGGCATCTCGGCACAAGCTCACGAGGCTTTTGTGTGTTTTGACCCCCGTTATCCTGCGCCGGTGCTTGCTCCCGATCTCGTCTCGAAGGTGCTCGCGCATGCCGTTGCCACAGGTGCGGATCATGCCGAGCTCTTCGTCGAGGATCGGGACTCGACCGGCTTGAAGCTCGAGGACCGCCGGGTCGAAGACGTCGCCTCCGGCAGAGACCGAGGTGCGGGTGTCAGGGTCATCGCCGGGGACAAGGTCGCCTATGCCTACACGAACGTATTGACCGAAGCCTCCCTGATAGAGGCGGCCGCGGCGGCCCGCGCGGGGTTGTCGACCTCCGGCTCCACCCCCGTCACCGATCTGCGTGAGGTTCGCCCCGCGATCTCCCACCCGGTCACCCGGCCTCCGCTCGAGGTCGATATGGCCGACAAGGTCCTCGCGATCCAAGCTGCGGATGACGCGGCGCGGAGCGCGGGGGCCGAGATCCGACAGGTGGTCGCGTCATACATGGACGTTCGACAGAAGATCCTGATCGCGAACACCGAGGGCCTCTTCGTTGCCGACGACAGGACGCGCGTTCGATTCGCGGTGCAGGTAGTGGCGGGCCGAGACGATCGGATCGCAACCGGGTTCGAGGCTCCGGGGCACTCGGGCGGTTTCGAATTGCTCGACGAACGTCCCCCGGCGGAACTGGGATCGAAAGCGGCTGCCAAGGCGTTGACGATGCTGGATGCCCGACCTGCCCCTGCGGGCGAGTTCCCCGTCGTGCTTGCCCCCGGTACCGGTGGTGTGCTCATCCACGAGGCGTGTGGACATGGTCTCGAGGCAGACACCCTCGTCAAGGAAGCGAGTGTCTATGCATCGCGCGCCGGTGAGCGCTTCGGTACCGAAGACGTCACGATCGTCGACG
>JAXDJQ010000120.1:0-2690 GCA_034667565.1 Actinomycetota bacterium | reverse complement strand
CTGTGTGGCTTACCCAGCTTCGACGGTCACGGTGGCGGCTTCCAGTGAGATGGACGTGGCCCAGCAGATCACCGACATCTGTCCAGAGGGAGTGCCTGAGGGTGCGGTGTGCGGTCACATCGATGTGCCCCTCGAGCGCGACCTTCCGAATAGCCCGAACGAGGCGACGATCCCGA
The DNA here is from genome assembly GCA_034667565.1 of Actinomycetota bacterium. Taxonomy (GTDB): domain Bacteria; phylum Actinomycetota; class CADDZG01; order CADDZG01; family WHSQ01; genus JAXDJJ01. The sequence continues at coordinate 2,514 of JAXDJQ010000120.1, read as the reverse complement.
TCGCATACGAGCTCTATGGACACACCAACCTAGGGCCGCCAGAAGGTGTCATCCTGCCGAACTTCGGAGGCCCCGGGAGCTCCACGACCTTCAGCAGAGATTTCGCGATGTTTCTTTTCGGGCCAAGCCTCGCCACCCACGATCTTCTACTTATCGATGACCGAGGCACGGGCATGTCGGGTGTGGTCGATTGTCCCGAGCTGGTTCTACCGATCTCGGTCGAGCTCCAAGTCTTGTTGGACGCGATGGGGTCGTGCGCTACCTCGCTCGGTGATGCGGCCGACGACTACGCAACCGGTGACATGGCGATCGATACGCACGACGTCCTCGTAGCTCTCGGATATGCGCAAGCCGATTTCTACGGTCTCTCCTATGGGGGGATGAAGTTGTTCGCGTTCGCAGCCCGTTACCCAGCGATGGTGAGATCGATGGTTTTCGACTCTCCAAGCACTCCGACCGAAACGAGACCCTTCGAGTTGGGACAGAGCCGCGCCAAGTCACTCGTGCCCAAGATGGCGGTCATGTGTGAACGTTCGATGACCTGCAGCCAGCAAGTGCCCGATCCCGCCGGGGAGCTCACATCCCTCATCGAACGCGTGCGCGCGAATCCGGTCGACGGTGGGTTCGACATCCAAGGGGATCACTTCCGCGCGACCGTGGATGAGAAGCAACTGCTCGAGATGATGAGCTGGCCTCTCGGCCCCTTCACGTATGGGGAGATGGCCGCGGCCGCCATGGCCCAGAGGGAAGGCGACAAGGGGCCCTTGCTTCGCGCCTCGGCCGAGATCAACTGGGCGCAGCTGGGCACTCCCCCAGCAGAGACGCAGGACCTCTCGATCGGGGGTCAGAACGCGACCATCTGTGATGACACGCAGGCAGTTTGGGACTGGAGCGATCCTGTCGCCGCTCGGCTCGCCGACTTCGAGGCAGCTCGCGCAGCACTCCCCGAGGATTGGTACGCGCCATTCTCGAAGGAGGCTGCCAGCAGCCACATATTCGACCTCCTCAGCATGGCGTGTGCCGGTTGGTCCATGCCCTCGACCCCCACGCCATTGATACCGGCGGGGTCAACATTCCCAGCTGCACCCGTGGTCGCGCTCGAGGCCGAGCTCGATTCCTTCATCCCCCACGAGGTGGCGGACGACGTCACGGAGCTATTCCCCAACGCGTCGCTATATGTAGTGAAGAACTCCTTCCACGGCGTTTTGCCTGGGGACCAATCGCCTTGCGCCCAACCCGCGGCGAACGAGTTCTTCATCACGCTGCAGAAACCGACGTCCATCTGTGAGCCTCCGGCCCTTTTCCTCCCGGCGAAGGGTGAGTTCTCCACATCGCTTGAAGACGTCGATCTATCGAGCATGAACCTGCGCGCCGCCAACGAAGGTGGAAGGAGAGCGCAGAGAACGGCTGTTGCCGCGGGTCGATCGGTCGTCGACACCTTGTTGCGAAGCGCACTCGGGCAAGGTGATTGCCTCAGAGGCGGCACCTATCGCACCCGCTTCGCGGATTTCCCTCCGGTCGTGAAGCTGGTCGATTGCCGGGTCATCCCGGGGATCGTGGTCAATGGCCTAGTCAGTTGGGCGGGGTGGATCTACGGCGGCGATGGCTCGACCGATGGAGATATCACGGTGTCCGGCCCGGGCGCGGCCCACGGCACCCTTCACTTGGTCGGTTCGTACGGCGGAGGGGGTCAGAGCGAGCGTCTCCGGATCCGGGGGCATCTAGGCGGGAAGAAGGTGGCACTTTCGTTCTTGAGTAACTAGACGAGGGCGGATACGCCCCGCTCGTGAAACTTGGAGCACATACCTCGCTATTCCCCTCGAGTTGGACTTGGTTTGCATAGTTTTCGGCCCTCCGAGCCGCCTATCAGGCATCTAGCGTGCACAGCATGCTTAGAGAGAGGACCCAAAGTTATGCAACAGAGCGCACTCCCCAAGAGGATGCATTGATCGATCGGGTCGCGAAGGGCGACAAGAAGGCGTTCCGGGCGATCATCGAGTGCCACGGCCCGTGGGTATTCGGGGCAACACAGGTGATCCTCGGGGACCGGGCGATGGCTCTCGATATCGTCGAGGAAACGATGCTCGAGCTGTGGGACCACCCAGGCATGTTCAAGGCCTCCACCGCTCCATTGCGAGACAGTCTGAAGGTGATCGCTCGGTTCAAGGCGGTCGACGAGATCAGGAGCCTTTACGACGCCAACGCGGCTTCGAGGCGATCCGCTGCGGCCGGCAGGTCTTCATCTAGGTACGTAGCCCCCAAACCCTCCCGATTCTTCGGTAGAGAGAAGGCGTTGCCTGCATAGAAGGTTGGCACCAGCCGCGACACAGCTTGGATCGAGCCAGCGGCGTCGCGACGGTTCGTATTCATGTGCGAACTAAGGATCACGGCCATCGGCTTGGTGTCCTCAACGATCTTCACAAGGGATGCGGTCGGCGTGAGTGCGCCAAGCACCCGGCAGGTCCATCCCCTATTCGTGAGGATCAGGTAGAACCCCTCGAGGGCCAGGGTGTG
>JAXDJQ010000119.1:0-8784 GCA_034667565.1 Actinomycetota bacterium | reverse complement strand
CCAGGTACTGCCGCGTGGCGTCGTGCGCCGCGCCGATGAGGGGGACAACCGAGCGGAAGTTCTTGTAGCGGAGGTTGCCCAGGCTGTCGTAGCGCGGCGCTTCCGAACCCGAGGGCAACACGTGTGCGATGACTCCCTCCGGGAGGGACGCTAGGTCGCGTGCGAACCGATGCCGACGCGCCACCTCGAACGCGACCATGCCAACCTGCCAGGGGTTCCTCGGTGCGGTCAAGGGACGCTCGATCCGACCGACGTGAAGCACATATATCTCGGTCGCACCCAGCTCAACCGCCCGCGCGATGGGTATCGAGTTGACGATGCCACCGTCGATGAAGTGCTCGCCATCCAGCTTCACCGGCGGCAATATCCCGGGTACCGCGGTCGAAGCCAGGATCGCGTCGACCAGGGAGCCCTCGGAGAACCAGTGCTCAGCGGCCCGTTCGATGGATGCGGCCACGCACTGGAACGGCACGGCGAGATCGACGAACGTCTTGGCCGGCAACAGATTCTCGATGAGCCTCCGTAAGGACAGATTCGACTGTAAGGAAGTCCTCGTGCGCACCAGGTTCGCGGCCCCCGACAGCACCGACCCGGAGAAGACCTCGTTCTTGTCCAAGGTCGTCCAGATCTCCTCTAGGCGATCGACCGTTGCTAGGTCCGGTTGCACGGCGATCGCCGCCCCGTTCATCGCACCGATGGAGGTTCCGACGATCAATCCAGGAACGATGTCCTTCTCGATGAGGGCCCGCAGCATGCCGACCTCGCATGCGCCCAAACGTCCGCCGCCACCTAGGACGAACGCGGTCTGGCTGGACTTCCGTCGCCCGGGCACCGATCTAAGACTTGCGCGAGCCGTAGTCGCCGAAAGGCTCGTCTCGCTCGCGCACGACCTCCCGGATACCGATCTCGCCCGAGCGCGACACGAAGTCCAGACCTTCTTGGGTGTGGCGCGCTATCCCGTCGAACAGGGAACCCAAGGTGCGAGACGACGCGAGCCCCATGTTCTCGACCGTCTGATTGCACAGGAGCTTCAACATCACGAGTTGGTTCGTCGGTAGCAACGCCATCCGCTTCGCTAGGGCCATCGCATGGTCCTGGAGAGCGTCATCGGGAACCGCTTCGAGTATCAAGCCGATCCGCGCCGCCTCGGGTGCCTTGATCTCATCTCCGGTCAGCAGGTAGCGCTTGGCGCGCTCGAGACCGAGGCGGTAGACCCACATCGCCGTCGTCGGCGTCCCCCACACCCGCGACGGCGGATAACCGAACGATGCGCTCTCCCCCGCCACGATCATGTCGGCACAGAGCACCATGTCGGTACCGCCGGCGATGCACCAGCCCTGAACCGCTGCGATCGTCGGCTTCCACGCCTTGAAGAGCTTCATGTAGACGTCGACGAAGGTTGAGATGCCGCGCAGATCGGCGGCCGAATCCCACACCCGAGACCCGCCACTCTCCTGGGCCTGCATCTCGGTCGACCAGTCGAGGCCGTACCCGGCGCAGAATGCCGGCCCCTCGGCGCGCAACAGCATCACGTGCGCTTCGTCATTGCTATCGCCCTCATCGATCGCAGCAGAAAGCTCGTCGCGCAGGTCGGGTGTGATCGTGTTGTATTCCTCCGCCCTGGTGAGGACGATCGAGAAAACACCTTCGTCAAGCTCGGTGCGAAGCGTCGTAGGCATCCGGGCATCCTGCCAGAGCCATGAAGGCCGGGCATACATATGGCCGTCAGGGCGTGAGCTTCAATACCTCCAGGCCCCGGTTGCGGTCGGCTACATAGATCTTGCCCCGGTACCAGTAGGAGGACATCGCAATAGCGTCATCGGGGCGGTAGAACGCAACCTCCTTGATGGCGGCGGGATCCGAGACATCGAGGACCTGCGTTCCCCCGGCGATCCATGCGATCACCACTGAATATGTGTTCCCGATGAAGTTGAAGTTGTGCGCCGTGCACGAGAGGCTCTGGCCCGAAACGGCACCGACCGGCAGCATCCCGCGCTGGGGGCCGTAGAAGTTCAGGAACTTCGGGTTCGCCAGATCGGAGATGTCGTAGAACCACATCGCTCCGATGGGTCCGCCTCCGGCGCACGCATGGCCTGCATAGGCCTCGTCCGAGATCGCAGCCATCTTGCCGTCCGCCGACACGGCTACCCGATGTGGAAGCTGCGCGGCCGGGAGTGGCATACGACCGATCGCTACCGGCTTCAGGGGGTCGGACATGTCCCAGATCTCGGTGCCTCCTAGTCCGGGGCAGAACCCGATCATCTTGCGATCGATCTCTTGGAACAAGATGTCGTGACATCCCGCGGGATTGAGTTCGCTCCTGTAAGTCGCTGCGATCTCGGGCTTATCCGGGTCCGATACATCGAGGATGTGTGTCAGGCCCTGGAAGGCCGCGTAAGCATCTGCTCCGCCGAGGGCCGTGAACACGAGGTCTGTGCCCGGAAGTCGGGTCAAGGTATGCACCCCACCTGGAAGCTCGATGGTCCCCAACAACAGACCCCGGGCCGGATCGCTCATATCGGCGATCTGCACCCCGCCGGAGAACCCGGTAACGGGTAGCGAGGAAGGCTTGTTGCAACCCACCCCACCTTGTTGGAACCCGATCGCTATGAATCCTCGGTCCATCGCGGCAACGTCGTTGATGCCCTGACATAGCAGGTCGCCGGTATGGCGCAGCTTGCTCTTGCCGAGCTCGAAGACGTGGACCCCGGTGTTCGGCGAGCTCGCGTAACCGTTCACGTAGACCCGGCCCCCATCGAACTCGATCTCGTTGCCGTCCGGCAGCTGGAACTTCTGGACCACTTCGAGGCTGGCGGCGGAGGTCTGCGCGCCCGCAGGAACCGCGACGAGTAGCACGGCAAGCAGCGTCATGATCCTTGCGCTCAAACCCATGGTCCCCGGCCTCCTCACACGGGATCAGTACGTGAGAGGAAAGATTTCGTCTCGCACCCGGCTATCCCTGCGCGCCGCCGAACTTCGTGGACCGCCTGGCCCAAGCTGCCCGAAGGTTCCGGCTTAGAAGAAGCTGTCCGGTGCTCCTGGCTTAGTGATCATCAGGAAAACGATCGCCGTCAACGCCAATGTGATCAGGGGCCCGAACTTCTGCGTCTTCTTCACGGTTGCGAGGAACTCTTCGCTCCCTGCCTCGCCCGACTCGGCCATATGTACGAGCTTCTCCACGGCGGGCGTCTGCACGAAAACGGCTGTGTAGTACGTAGCGATGTAGAGAAGGATCGATATCCAGAGCCACTCGTTATCGAGGAAGTTCTCGTTGCGGTGTGAGGCGAAGATCAACAACACGCCGGTCAATGGCTGGACCACGGTTGCTATGGGGATCACAAGTTTCCTCTCGATCGCGAGGATCCCTTTGAGGACACCCAGCGATTGAGGACCTTCCAGCTTGCCCGACAGGGGTCCTAGGACGGCGAAAGCGTAAGTGGGACCGAACCCGATCAGTGCTCCCAAGATATGGACCAACAGCAGGAATTCGAACCACCCCATGAACCGACCCCTTTCCGCAGCCAGGAAAGAACGCGGGGGAACCTAACCGACGCTAGGCGGTCGGAGGCGGATCGGTCGGCGGTGTTGTCGGATCCTGAGTAGTGGTCGGTGGTGTGCTCGGTCCCGGCGTGGTGGTCGGCCCCCCGGTCGGTGGCGGTGATGCAGCCGGTGGCTTTGCGGTAGTCGACGCGAGAACCGCGGCCTTGACCCCTTCTGGATGTTCGATCTTGTCGATCACCGCGAACTCGGCTCGCATCCGCTGGACCTCGGGTTCACCGGCCTCCGGGAACGTGACCGAACGTGCGACCACGTCGCGGGGGCCCACCGGGAACCCCTTTTCCTGGAACCATTCGGTGACCTTTATCTGAAGGCGGTCCGTGAAGATGCGCGCACCTTCAGGTCCGGTCTCCGGCATGACCACTGCGAGGCGATGGCGCTTGCCGTCGGTTCCATGTACGGCACGGTCGACCGTACGAACGCTGTCGCCGAGGACCCGGCCCAGCTCCTTCACGGTGTTCTCCCTATGGCGACGACTCAGGCTTGCGAACAACGTGTTCGGGAAGTCGACAGCGGTGATCGAGAAGATCGTCTTGTAGCGCTTCGAACGAGATAGTTCGAGATCGGTGTCTTGCAGGAAGAAGCGTGCGTTGAATAGCCCAGTGGCGTCGTCGATCTGGTCGTAGAGCTCCAGTTTCACCAGGGACGCTTCCAGCGCATCGTTCGCGGTTCCGCCGATCGCTCCGAACGCGAGGAGCCCAAGGGCGCGTGATGCGATGAGACCGACGAAGCGACCGGCGCCGACCGCTTCGATCGCGGGAACACGCAACAGCGCGTAGGCGATGGCCCCGAGGACACCGGCGATCAGTCCACCCTTCAGGCCCCAGTTGATGAAGGCGAGGAAGATCGGGATGAACAGAAGCGTTCCGAGCACCTCGACCCGCTCGACGTCTCGGATGTACATCAGCCCTGCGATGGCCAGCAGGATAAAAAGTCCCACACCGATAAGCAGACGACGGATGCCATTTGGCCCCAGGCGGCGTAATCTCTCTTTCATGCCCGCGATAGTACGTTCCCGGCTGGCCCTGTTCAGTCTTATGAGCGTTTTCATCATCCCTATCTCTCAGGCGAACCTGGGGGGCCTCACCCACGTCCTGACCTGTAAGGAACAGGTAGAGCAGCCTTTCACCGTCGTTATCCCACCCGATGGTGGGGAGCCGGAGATGCTGAGCTCCCTTCAGATCACCGCAGAAGACACTGATACGAGCCTCTGCGGGGGGCTTTCCGTGGAGCCGGGGGTAACCCTGGAAGGGCCTGGAACGATGGTCATGGTCGTGCCGATCAAGAACGACAGTGACTTCACCTGGCGCGGGACGGTCACCCTCGAGCTGGATGACACCTCGATCCCGGTCGGGATCGGAGAGGTACCCGACCACTCGACCAGAACCGAACGGGTGAGCTTCAACCTCGAAGAAGGAACCTTCGAGCTGAATGGAGCCCTGTCGATCGGCCCCTAGTTAATGGTTCTTGCGGGGCTTCAGTGTCAGTTTGAAGAAGTCGAAGCCTCGAGCGATATCGGTCGCCACGAAGTAAAGCGTGCGGGTTCCATCCTCGGCGACAACCTCTCTGAAGACACGCGATGTCCACGTGGATGCACCCGGCAACACGAGCGTGTAGCGGTTCGTGAACCACACCGTCGCTGGGTTGGTCGAGAAATCGGTGTGGTAGCGGAACACCTGGGTGCCCGACGAATACCAGGCAGCCGAGATCAGGTTGCGCTCCTGCTTCCACTCCCAGAACAGGTGCGAGGTGCAGTTGCTGCCCTGGGTCTTGACCAAGCGATCGGCGCCGGGCCAGAACAAAGCTTTCTTACCGTTGGGGAACTTCGCGATCTCGGGCTTCGCTTTGTTCTCGATGTCGTAGAACCAGATCGCGCCCGGGCACTGACGATCGTTGCCGGCACCGAGACCGCCGCCTCGCTCATCGTTGATCCCGATCAGCTTCTCCCCCGCTAGCGGGTCGGACTTGTGCGAGATCTGGATACCGGCTCGACCGGGAGAGCCCTCCGGGAGGTTGATCCCGGAGTGGCGGATCAACAGGATGGGCTTCAGGTTCGCATTGACGAGACCAACTTCCTTGCCCAGATCCGTGGTCCACATCGAGCAGTCAACGACTTTCAAGGTGACCATGGCATCGACGGCAGGGTCCGCCAACGTGCAGGCGTTCTCTTCTCCCACCTGAGCCGGGTCGGTCATGTGCGTACCGGTCAACTTGCCGTTCTTCCATACGCCGGAGGGGTCCCACGCCAGCGTCGTATTGATGCAGGCACCCCACAGCTTGTGCCGGGCGAAGGTGATGTCGTGACAGGCGGAAGGTGCGGGCGTATCGGTACCCGAAGTGTCCGCGTCCTTCATCTGATACCTCGCGACCTCAGGTAGACACTTCGCTGGGTCGAGGTCCAGGCAGCTCGAGAAGTCGACGATGTCGGTCATGTTGTTCCCGGATGTGTCGGAGTTCGAGTTGTAGACCAACCACGGGCGATCCTTGTCGATCGTCGTGTTGTGGGATTCGCCCTGCAAGCGAACGAGCCCGAGCAAAGAAGGTGCCGTCAGGTCGGAAAGGTCGACGAACTCCATGCCTCCCCACACCGGGTCGTGGCACCTGCCCGCGGCATCCGTTCCGAGCACCGCGATCTTGCCGTCCGGTGTGATCTGGACGTCGTCCTCCCAGCCATGGACGGTACCGAACGCGGTCGAGTTCTCGTCGAAGTCGTGGCCGTTCGCGAGGACATCCATCATCTGCTGCGCTTGCGAATCCGCTCCACAAACCGCTGCGCCGTAGTCGCTAACCCGCACGGGGAGCTCGGGGTCGGTCACGTCGAAGATCGAGAAACCCATCGTTGTTGTCGAGGTGATGACGTAGCGATGCAAGCCATCAGGCTGCTGGCGCGTGAACATCTCGACGTCAACACCGAGAGGCTTCTCTTCACCAACACCAGCGGGGAAGTTGGCGAGGAACGTCCAGGGGCCCTTCTGGATCGTGGGCGGCCCCTCGAGGGGCTGGGCGACGGGGTTGGATAACTGCCCCACCGCGTGGTTCGCATACGCCGGTCCCCCGATAAGGAGGATGCACAAACAGAGTGAGCTGATGAGCGCTTTTTTCACTTTGGGACCCTTCGTCTGGACACACCTAGCCATGTATCCCTACCCAAAGAGTTCTAGACGTAGGCGCTCATACCTCTTATCCGGCCTCTGGGAGCCTCGAAGGGGAGGACTTTGGGGACCTGGTCTAGAAGTTCTTGATTCAGAACTCAGACTTGAAGCAGGAGGAGAAATGAAGCGGGGACTTTCGATAGTTGTCGGGCTCGGGGCAACAGCGTGCATCGCCGCCGCAAGTTTGGCGAACGCGGCTCCTGCTTTCAGAACCATCCTCGAGGATCCGGCCGAAGACGCTAACTTTCTGAACGACCAAGGGACCGGCGATGGTTCGAACGGCGATGTCGTCACACCCGCGGACGCGAGCACCGTGACCGACATCCTCTCGCTCGGTGTTGCGAACGACGCGAAGAACTTCTACGCGATGGTGACGACTCAGGCGGCCGCTCCGGGAACCCAGGGCACCGGCTACCGCGTTCGATTCAACCCCGATGCCGACGGCAACTACTGCATCGTCCTCGAGGCTCACTACCCCGGCGCGACCAACGACCTAACCGCTGCCGAGGCTTTCTTCACCAACACCTGTGAGGGTGGAGACTCCGTCGCGATCACAGTGCTCGGAAATGAAATCATTGTGCCGCGCAAACTCGACAAGGCCTTCGCCAAGGGAGCGACTTTGACGGGTGCGCAGGTGCAAGGGTTCTGCTACGAGGGAAGCGCTAGCCCTGCCGGGGCCCCGTATCCCGTCTCGGACACCACGAAACCGGGTGAGGACTACAAGCTCGTAAAGTAGTCCGCATGATGGTGGTGATGTAATTGTCCGACTGGAATTCCGGCATCATCGACGAGTTCCGCGCCAACGAGGGCCGCGTCGGTGGTCGGTTCGAAGGCCGCCCCATCTTGTTGCTGCACCACAAAGGAGCGAAGACCGGGACGGCGCGCGTTAACCCGCTCGCGTACCAACCGCTCTCGGACGATTCGTGGGCGATATTCGCTTCGAAGGGCGGTCACCCCACGAATCCCGACTGGTACTACAACCTCCTGGCACATCCAGAGGTTGCGGTCGAGATCGGTACCGACACGATCGACGTCACCGCTCGCGAAGCGGACGGCGACGAACGCGAGCAGATCTGGAACAAGCAGAAAACGCTGATGCCCGGCTTCGGGGACTACGAGGAAAAGACGACCCGTCGGATACCTGTGATCGTTCTGGAGAGGCGCTAGTCGACAAGCGGCCGGTGAGGCGATCGTGAAGCGGTTCTAGCAGCATCCCTGCGATCGCCCATTGGTAGAAGTAGTCCGGGCGGATCAAGCCGTCCACGTGCCACTTCGCTTCCGTGTAGTCCCAGGGGACCTCGCCCGTGAACCGCCGCAGGGCCGCCCCGGTCGCGTACTCCACCCCGAGGAAGCCGCCGCCGTAGACAGCGGCGCGGATCGGGGCCTGCACGCGATCGCGCATCGCATCGTGCAATGGCTCGTACAGAGGCAGGATGAGGGCGTAGATCGGAAACATCCACGGGCTCGTCCGTAAGCGGATCTCTTTGCCCCGCACCTTGTCGTGAAGGGCGCTCACGGCAACCTCGAACGAGTAGCCGGTAAGGGAATAGACGATCGCCCTCGCCGGTGCCCCGAGCCTCTTCATCGGCCCACGCTACCGCTGGGAATAAGCGAGCGATCCACTCGTTTAAGTCAAGGCTTGGTCCCGCCGAGAGATTCTTCGGCGCCCCCATTTCCTATTGGAGGTATCGATGCTTCGCGAAGCTTTCTGTGGCAACTGCATGCGCACCGTGTACAGAGCCACAGGTGATGAGGACTCTTGTCCGGCTTGTTCCACCCCGCTCGTGATCACGGCAGCTGAGGTCGACGTGGCCGAGAGTGGGGTCTCCGTCAACCCCCTGTTCCCCGAGAACGAAGACCTGCGGATGGCTGCGGTGGCCCGCTACGAGATCCTCGATTCGCCCGCCGACGGTGCCTTCGACCGCATCACGAATCTCGCGGCGCGCATCTTCAACGTTCCCATATCGACTATCACGATCGTTGATACCGATCGCATCTGGTTCAAGTCGAAGCACGGTATCGATGCGATCGAGATCGACCGTGACCCTGGATTGTGCGCATCCGCGGTCATCGA